>NZ_JBFAIA010000039.1:0-51844 GCF_040654455.1 Nonomuraea sp. NPDC050691 | reverse complement strand
CTCGGATCCGGGCTGTCGGGGATCGCGCAGGACATGATCCAGCTCGTCGGCTTCCGGATGGTGCAGGGGTTGGGCGCGGGCGGTCTGATGACCGGATCGCCGCCGCGTCCCCGGCCGAGGCGCCGCCGGTCCCGCCTCTGCGGCCCGCGGGCGCCGAGGTCCGGCTGAGCGGGGTCACGTTCGCGTACGGACCGCACGCGGCGCCGGTCGTGGCGGGCCTCGACCTGAGCGTGCCGGAAGGGGAGCACCTGGCGGTGGTCGGGCCCAGCGGGGCGGGCAAGTCCACGCTCGCGGCCCTCGTCAGCGGCCTGCTGCGGCCGGACGCGGGGGAGGCGCTGATCGGCGGCGTCCCGGCCGCGTCCGCGGACCCGTCCGCGCGGGTCCTCATCCCCCAGGAGGCGTACGTCTTCCGCGGCACCCTCCGCGAGAACCTCACGTACCTGACCCCGGAGGGAGACCTCGACCGGGCCGTGGCGGCGCTCGGGGCGGAGGAGCTGGTGGAGGCGGCCGGCGGGTACGACGCGCCGCTCGACGCCGCCGCCCTGTCCGCCGGTCAGCGGCAGCTCGTCGCCCTCGCGCGCGCCTACCTGTCGCCCGCCCGCCTCGTCATCCTGGACGAGGCCACGTCCTGCTTGGACCCGGCCGCCGAGGCGCGGGTGGAGCGGGCGTTCGCCCGGCGCGGCGGCACGCTCGTCGTGGTCGCGCACCGCATCACCTCCGCGCGGCGCGCCGGCCGCGTCCTGCTCATGGACGGGCCGGACGTGCGCACCGGCACGCACGACGAGCTCGTCCGCACCGCCCCCCTGTACGCCGACCTGGTCGGCCACTGGCAACCGGAGCCCGTGACATGAGATATCCGGACGCGATGCGTCTGCCCCTCGTCGAGCACCTGCACGGCCACGCCGTCCCCGACCCGTACCGCTGGCTGGAGGACCCGGGCACCCCCGAGACCCGCGCCTGGCAGCAGGCCCAGGACCGGCTGTGGCGCGAGCACGCCGCCACGCTGCCGCTGCGCGACCGGTTCGAGGCGCGCCTTCTGGAGCTGAGCGCCGCCGGCCTGGTCACGCCGCCGCTGTGGCGCGGCGGGCGCCGCTTCCACCTGGCCCAGTCCGCGGGGCAGGAGCACCCGGTGCTGCACCTCGACGGCGAGCCCGTCCTCGACCCCTCGGCGATCGACCCGTCGGGCCTGACCACGCTCGACGGCTGGCAGCCGGACCACGACGGACGCCTGCTCGCCTACCAGCTCTCCCGGCGCGGCGACGAGCGCGCGGACCTGCACGTCCTCGACCTGTCCACCGGGCGGCCGGTGGACGGCCCGATCGGCGGCTGCCGCTACTCGCCCGTCGCCTGGCTGCCCGGCGGCGACGCCTTCTACTACGTCCGCTTCCGCCAGGGCGTCTACCTGCACCGCCTCGGCGACCCGGCCGACGTGGAGGTGTTCGCGCGGGGCCCCGTCGCGTACGGGCTGCAGACCAGCGGCGACGGCCGGTGGCTGACCATCACCGCGGGCACCCGGGCGGGCAACGGCGCCTGGCTGGCCGGCCTGTCCGCCGGCGACCCCGCCCGGCTCGACCCGCGTCCCGTCCACGAGGAGGGGCGCGAGCGGGACGCCCGCACGGAGGCGGCCGTCGGCCCCGACGGCCGCCTCTACGTCCTGACCGACCAGGACGCCCCGCGCCGCAGGCTCTGCGTCGCCGACCCGGCGCAACCGTCGGCCTGGAAGGAGCTGATCCCGGAGGACGGGGCGGCGGTCCTCGGCGCGTTCACGGTCCTGGACGGCGACCGGCTGCTCGTCGCCCGCACCCGCCACGCCGTCGGCGAGATCGGCGTCCACGACGCGGCCACCGGGGAGCTCCTGGCCGAGGTGCCCCTGCCGGGCAGCGGCACCGTCACCGCCCTCACCTCGCGCCCGGGAGGCGGCCACGAGGCGTGGTTCGGCTACACCGACGCCGTGACCCCCGCCGAGGTCTGGCGGTACGACGCCCGCGACGGCGCCACGGCCCGCTGGGCGACCGCACCCGGGCACGTGCCGTTCACGGAGGTGGAGAGCCGGCACGTCGAGTACACCTCGGCCGACGGCACGCGCGTCCGCATGGTGGTCACCGCCCTGCCCGGCCGTGACGGCCCGCGGCCGGCGATCCTGACCGGGTACGGCGGGTTCGGGGTGCCGCTCACGCCCGCGTACGCCGCCGACTCGCGCGCCTGGGTGGAGGCGGGCGGCGTCCTCGCCGTCGCGCAACTGCGCGGGGGCGGCGAGGAGGGGGAGTCCTGGCACCGCGACGGCATGCTCGGCCGCAAGCAGAACGTCTTCGCCGACTTCGAGGCCGCCGCCGGGAAACTGGTCGCCGACGGCTGGACCGAGCCGGGCCGCCTGGCTGCCTGGGGCGAGTCGAACGGCGGCCTGCTCGTCGGCGCCGCCCTGACGCGCCGCCCCGACCTGTTCGCCGCCGTCATCTGCTCCGCCGGGCTGCTCGACATGGTCCGCTACGAGCGCTCCGGCCTCGGCGCCTCCTGGGCGACGGAGTACGGCACGGCCGCCGACCCGGAGCAGCTCGCCTGGCTGCTCGGCTACTCGCCCTATCACCACGTACGCCACGGGGTCACGTACCCGGCGACGCTCTTCACCGTCTCGGGCGGCGACTCGCGGGTCGACCCGATGCACGCCCGCAAGATGTGCGCCGCCCTGCAGGAGGCGACGTCGGGGGAGGGGCCGGTGCTGCTGCGCCACGAGCCCGACGTCGGCCACGGCGCCCGCGCGGTCAGCCGTTCCATCACCCTCGCCGCCGACATCCTCGCCTTCGCCGCCGCCCACACCGGCCTCACGGCCTGACAACGTCCTGGGGGCGGAGCGGTCAGATCCAGCCGGACTCGCGGGCGATGCGGATCGCGTCGATGCGGCTGCGCGCGCCAAGTTTGGAGGTGGTGCGGTGCAGGTAGTTGCGGACCGTTCCCTCCGACAGGAACAGCGAGGCCGCGATCTCCGAGACCGGGGCGCCCTCGGCCGCCGCGCCGATCACGTCCAGCTCCCGGGGAGTCAGCGGCGGCTCCAACGGTCTCATGGCGGCGATGGCGATCTCCGAGTCGATGACCCGCTCCCCGGCGGCCACCCGGCGGATGGCGTCGGCGAGCTGGTGCGGGGGCGCGTCCTTGGCCATGAAGCCGCGCACGTGCACGTCCAGCGCCCGCCGCAGCAGGCCGGGCGTGCCGACGCCGGTGAGGATGAGGACGCCGCAGTGCGGCAGCTCCTCGTGCAGCTCGCCCGCAGCCTCCAGGCCGTCCTTGCCGGGCAGTGAGACGTCGATGACGGCCACGTCCGCCCCGGAGGAACGGGCGGCGGCGACGATCCGGTCTCCCCGGTCGACCTCGGCGACGACCTCGATGTCCTCCTCGTAGGCCAGCAGGGCCACGATCGCGCCACGCACCAGATGCATGTCCTCAGCCAGCAACGTTCGGATCACGTTTGTCCTCGCGGTCGGCCAGCAAGACCTTTCCGGTTCCAGAGGCGGCCCTGACCCCTTCAAGAACAAGGTGTCAGGGCGCCGTCACCGCGAGTCTTTGCCCAGTTACGGCGGAAGCATGCTAGAGCGCCGTAAATTCCGCGGAATCTGTTCCCGGGGCAGCCGGCACGCCCCGGGCGTCAGGTCTTGTCCGCGCCGTTCTTCGGGTTGCCGAAGCGGACGCCCTGCCGGTACGTCCAGGCGTACTGCTTGCAGATGGTGGAGATCTTCACCCCCTTGTACCTGCCCTTGTAGGCCGGGCAGGTCCAGTCCCGCATGGTGACGTAGAAGACGTCGTCCACCTGGGACTTGCGGTTCCTGTCGAGGTAGTACTTGTACTTCTTGTAGGTGTTGCCGATCAGGCCGTATCCGTAGTCGTGCATGTCGCAGGCCGGGCGGAAGTCGAACTTCCACCTGCTGGGCCGGGCCGGGACACCGGTGCAGTAGTCGTGGTGGACGCCGACGACCCAGTACCCGGTGGGCAGCTTCTTCCACGACGGGTACTTCCAGCCGTAGTGGGCCGCCCACGCCGCGCAGCCGACGCGGGTGTACCACATCCAGTGCACGGCGGCGGAGCAGTACGAGGGGGAGGCGAACGGCCGGACGACGTCCCCGGAGAAGTCGTCCGGCGACGGGCCGGTGGCGTCGGGGTCCTTGATGGCGTCCCCGCTGAGGTCCGGCGGCGTGCCGGACGAGGTGTCGGGCCTCCTCGTGTCCGAGGTGGCGGTCGCGGCGGGGGCCGCCGAGTCCCCGGCGAACGCCAGCCGCCAGTCGCCGTGCGAGGCGGAGTCGACGGTGGTCAGCCGTCCGACGCCGTCGTAGGCGTACGCCGCCTGGCCCGCGCCGTCCAGGCGCGGGTCCGCCATGGTCCGCAGCAGGCCGGAGGCGTCGTAGGCGTACGTGGCGACGGGCGCGGGCGATCCGGAGCCGGACTGCAGCGTGATCTCCTTGAGCCGGCCCGCGTAGTCCCCGGTGCCCGTGCCGGCGGCGGTGGTCGTCGTGGCGTACCGGAAGGCCAGCACGCTCTGCGGTTCGTCGCCGGCGGCCGGCTCGGTCACGGTGGCGACCCTGCCCTGCGCGTCGTAGGTGACGGAGGACGTGCCGTAGGCGTTGTTCCCGACGCCCGTCACCCTCCAGGCGTCACCCACCTGTTTCCAGGTGTAGGTGTGGGCGAGGTCGGCCGGGTCGGCGGGTTCACCGCTCCCGTTGGTGAACCCGCCGTCCTCGGGGTCGCCCGGCTCGATGGGGATCGTCTCGACGATGGTGGCGGGCCCCGGGCGCCTGCCGGTGGACTCGGTGAGCTTGGAGCCGTCCTCGGCCTCGTACTTCCGGATGTACGCGCCACCGGGGAGGTCGATGCTGGTCTTGAGCGTGTAGGCGGTGGAGCTGTCCGAGTCGAGGTCGGTGACGATGATGGAGCCGTCCTGGACCTGCAGTGCCCGGCCGGTGGTGCCGCCGAGGAACTCGGCCTGCCATCCCGGCCCGAAGACGGACAGGTCGGTCCGGGAGGCCGGCGTCGGCCGGGGCCGGGAGGCCGTGCCGTCCACGGTGGTCACGCTGTGCCGGCGGCCGATCTGGCCCTCGGCCACGTCGCTCTCGGCGATCTCGAAGGTGTCGGTGTCGGCGTGGTACTGGCCGGGGCCGATGGACTGGACGTCGGCCGGCGGCACCGTGTCGGCGGCGACGGATGCGGCGACGACGGACGCGACGGGAGCGGAGGCGGCGGGAACGGATGTCGTGGGAACGGATGTGGTGGGAACGGATGTGGTGGGGACGGAGGCGGTGGCCTGTGCGGGTAAGGCGGTCAGCAGGGGGATGGCCAGCCCCATGACCGCCGTGACGACGCTTGAGCGTCTCACTCAGCCCTCCTTACGAGGTCCGAAGATCGGGTGGATCTTGCGGGCGCACGCTATGCGAGGGCTGTTGCCACCGGGTTGCCATCGAGGTCATCCGGGCCGTCGCCGCGGTCGTCCCGGCCGCCGCCGCCGCCGGCGCTCTCGCGGCTGCCCATCCGGAGGAAGATCGCCGACGCCTCGCGGAGGGCCGCCTCCGCCGCCGCCGCGTGGCCCTGGGTCGCCTCCAGGCGGGCGAGCACGCCGAGCGTCCGCGCCCGCCACAGGGGCAGGCCCATCTCGTCCCACAGGGCCAGCGCGGCGGCGAGCGCGCGGCCGGCCCGGACCGGCGCGCCCTGCGCGATCCGCAGCTCGCCGATCGTCCGCAGCACCAGGCCCCGGCCGAACCGGTCGCCCAGCCGCGAGCACACGCGCAGGCTGGCGAACAGCGCCTGCTCGGCGAGCCGGAGGTCGCCCCGGTGAAGATGGATCTTGGCCATGGCCTGGTCGGCGTAGCAGGCGCCATGGGGATCTCCGGCCGCGCCGAACAGCCGCCGGGAGTCGCGGAACCGGGCCGCCGCCTCCCCGTGCTCGCCCAACGCGCGGTGCGCGAGCCCGACGCTGCGGTGGAGGAGCGCCTCGCCGCGCCGGTCGTCGATCTTCCGGAAGGCGGCCAGGGCCTCGTTCAGCACCGACAGCGCCGCGTCCCCGTCGCCCCGTTCGCGGCGGACGAAGCCGAGCATGCACCGCGCGTGCGCGCGCCCGGCCCGGTCGCCGAGCCGGGTGAACAGCTCCGCCGCCTCGTGCAGGGAGTCCTCGGCCGGGCCGAACCAGCCGGCCTCGGCGCGCACCGTGCCGAGGCCGGACAGGGCGGCGGCCCGGTTGCGCCGGTCGCCGATCCGCTCGAACCGGCGCAACGCCTCCTCGTACGCGGTGGCCGACTCGGCGTAGCGGTCCTGCGCGAGGCGCATGCGGCCGAGCCCGAGCAGGACCATCCCCTCGCCTTCCAGATCTCCCGAGCGGCCGGGCGGCCCTGATCGGCCGGGCAGTCCTGATCGGTCGCCGAGCCCCGGGTCGCCGCGCAGGATGTCCTGGCGCAGCCGGACGACGCCGGGACCGGGTTCGAGGCCGAGGTCGTCGGCCAGGCGCTCCCGCAGCCGCTCGAACGCGTCGAGCGCCTCGGCGACCCGCCCGGACCGGTACAGCGCCAGCATCAGCAGCCCGACGAGCCGCTCCCGCGCCGGGTCGGCCGCGACCTCCTCGGCGAGCGTGCCCAGCACCTGGCGGTGGCGGCCGAGCCGCAGCGACGTCTCGACGTGCTCCTCGACGACGACCCGCCGGGCCTCCTCCAGGCCCACGCACAGCGCGTCGCGGGCCGCTCCGGTGGCCGCCGCGTCGAGCGCCGGGCCCCGCCACAGGTCCAGCGCCTGCCGGAGCAGGACGGTCCGCTCCTCGTCGTCGCCGGCGGCGCGGGCCCGCTCGGCCAGCACGCCGAACCGGTACGCGTCGACGGTCATCGGATCGACGCGCAGGCCGTACCCGGAGCCCGTGGCGAACACGGCCGCCTCGCACCCCGCGGCGACCCGGGAGAGCGCGCCGCGCAGCCGCGAGACCAGCACCTGGACCTGCCGGCGGCCGCCGTCTGGCGGCCGGTCGGGCCACAGGAGTTCGAGCAGCCGGTGGACCGGCACCACCCGGTTGGGCGAAAGGGCCAGCACCCCGAGCAGCAGCCGCTGCTGCCGCCTGGGCAGCGGCACCGGCGTGCCCGCCCACCGCAACTCCACCGGTCCGAGCAGGCGTATTGCGTGATCCTCAGCGTCCAAGCTGACGACCTCCCGGTCAGGCGTGGGTTCGCGCTCCGGGACGACTGTAGTTGATCAATCGGGAAAGCGGAGTTGCCGCCGGACCAGAGGCGCACCTCGCCGCAGAGATGCACCTCGACGCCGAGCCGGTCGAAGAACGCGGCCTTGGCGGTCAGTGCCTTGTCGGCCGTGGCGGCGTCCGGGGCGTAGGCGATCTGCACGTGGTTGGCCTTGTGCCGGGCCATGAACCGGTCGCGCGTGACGCCGTGGTGGACGACGTGCGCGATCGGCCACTCGGGGTTGGTGGCGGCCCAGCGGCGCTCGGTCTCCTCCTGCAGCTCGACCACGGACGCGCGGCCGATGTCGAGGTGGAGGCGGCCCCCGGCGATGTGGAGGCGCGACCAGACGATCTCAGTTCGCGGTGTACAAGGCGCCCGAGTCGTTCCGTCGCGACCTCGGCGCCACCGGCACCACCGTCCGCTGCCCCCTACGTGAAGGGGAGGCCCGCACGCGCGGGCCTTCTCTTCACGTCCGGGGTGGGGGATGCTGGCGATCATGGAACCTCGCGTGCGCCCTCTCCCACCCGAGCAGTGGGACGACTTCCAGCGGGACAACCCCTACAACGTCTTCACCACGATCGCCCGCCACCCCAAGCTCTACCGCGCCTGGCTCGGCTTCGGCGGCGCCCTCCTGTACGGCGGCACGCTGCCCGCGCGCGAGCGCGAGCTGGCCATCCTGCGCACCGCGCACCGCCACGGCAGCGCCTATGAGTGGGCCCACCACACGCGCATCGGCCGCGAGGCCGGGCTGACCGACCAGGAGATCGACGCGGTACGGCGCGACGACGCGGACTGGCCGCCCGGCGACCGGCTGGTGCTGCGGGCGGCCGACGAGCTCCACGCCGACGGCGACCTGAGCGACGCCACCTGGGCGGCCCTGTGCGAACGCTACGACGAGGCGGAGCGGATCGAGCTGGTCATGCTCATCGCCCACTACGGCATGCTCGCCGTGGTGCTCACCACGCTGCGCGTGCCCCTGGAGGACGCCTGAGCCGAGCACCCTGGTGTACTCGATCTCGGTGGTCAGTACAACCAGGCCGTGACAGCGGCCCCCGGCACAGCCGGGGGCGCTGGACCTGATCGAGAGGATGCGTGATGGGATGCGGAACTCGATCATTGCGTCCCCTGCCGCTTGGGCGCCAATCGAATGTGATCAACAGCATGCGACCGGCCGTCCTGCACGTCACTCCATGATCGAGTATCGTGGGCGGGCACAGCACCGATGGGAGACAGGGCGCCGGAAACGGCGAGCGTTGCACGATGTTCGATGAACTTGCCAAGCACTACGATCAGCGGGCCGCGCAGCTCAAGGGTGTCCATTACAGCTCGCATGGGCGGTCGGCGGCAGCCCCGGTCGGACGGCGAGCTGCTGACCGACGTGGTGCAGAGCCGCGTGGTAAGGCGCAGGGCATCAAGCTCGTTCCCGGGATCCACGGCGGTTTTCTGGGCTGTCGAAAACGTTGATGAAGCTGGTCGGTTGTGCCACAGCTTCGGTGGGCATCGGTCGAAAACTGACGAACCAGTGCTGCCCGCCTATGTGCCGTACGAGGAACTTCTCGGTGAGGGCGACGCAATATGAGGGATCACGGTTACTCCACACAATGGCAGTCGCTGCGGTGGGCAAGTGCCGTCGCCCAGGATCGTTGCGATCAGATGGCAGAGGTCCAAAAGGAGCTGCGGCGGGCGTTCGAGGAGGATAGAGCCGCCCTTGGTGGAGATGTGTACGGGGCGGAGCTGGCCATGAAGCTCCCAGCGATCGAAAAGGGGATATTCGACACTTTCGGCGCCTTGCTTGATGAGTTGGAATACGAGGGCCACGGCCTGGCCCGAGGTTCGGCCTTCTACGAGGTGGCCGAGCGCTCCAGCCAGCTGGGTATGTGACCGCCTTCGGTCGCCTTTCCACGCGCGGCGGAATGGCGGTGGGAGATGGGCTTTGACGGATGTGTCGTTCCGGAGGCGTTGCGACCGTACGTCGACTGGGTCACTGCGACGGCGTGGCCTGAAGGCGACCCGCGGGGGTGCTTCCGGATGGCCGATGCGTGCGTGGTGGCGGCGCATCGGGTGGTGGCCGACACTGACGCCGCGGATCTGGTCACGGCCAACCTCGTGGGGGAGCGGTGGGACGGCGCGGCACAGCGGCTGTTCGTCGCGCATGTGCGTGACAAGGTGGGCGGTCGGCGAGCCGAGCTCGTCACGCGGCTGATCAACGCGGCACTTGCGTTGAACGGGGTCGGGGTGGTCATCCAGCACGCCCAGCGCATGATCACCTTTATCGTGATCCTGGTGATGGCGGTTGTGCCGTTCCTGATCTGGCGGGCGCCATGGGTGCTCAGTGCCTTCTTGCGGGTAAGCCGCATGACCGCCTTGCAGGTCGCCAAGCTCGCAGTGACGCTGGCGGGCCTGTTCGCCGCGAGCGGCGGGACGTTGGAGTTGGTGACAGAGCTTTCGCAGGTCAAGGGCGGGCGGCGGGATGAGATCGACACTCACCAGTTGCTGATCAGTGTGCGGGACGGGGCGATCACCGGGCTGCTGACCGGGCTGCTTCAGGGCGGATTGGGCCGGCTGGCCACGCCGGCGTTACGGGACGGCATCGCTCAGGCAGAGGCCGCGTTCGGGGAGAGGTTGCTGGCTCTCCTGACGGGAACGGTGCCCGGCCAGGCATTGCAGTATGGCGTCGCCGGGTCGGCCGCCAGTGCGATCAGCACGGTGCTGGACGGCCGGCCGCTGGAGTGGGACCTGATCCTCAAGAGCGGCACTTCTGCGGCACTTGGCGCCGACGGCCAACACCTGGCCACCCCGCACCTGGCCGCTCGCCACATCGACGACGTGGCCGTACATGGCAGCACGGTGAACCCGGAAGGTCCTCCCACCGCCCATCACACCGATCTCGCCCAGGCCGCCACGCAGACCCATCCGCACGCCTCGCGCGACGGGCAGATCGGCACGCCTGGCTCCCCGGTCCGCGAACCGCGAACCGTCACGCCTGACAACGCAATCGGTGGTCTCCCCGCGAAGGACAGCGGGCCGACCCCCTCAATGGGCCTGGACGCCCGTACGGCGCCTTCCGCCGACCGTGCTGTCGCCTCACCCGACCCCAAGGTCGCCCCGGGGCGCAACAGAATCGAAGCGGCCCTTCTCGGCAAGGAGGGAGCCGTTCACGATGGGCAGGGAGGTCGCGGGCCTGGCCGTCAGGATTCTCTTGCAGCCGGCCCGCCGCTCGCCGAGGGCCGGCGACATCTGACGGAGCACCCGCAAGTCGCCGACTTGACGGTGGACCCCAGGGACACCGGTCACGCTGTCCAGGAGATCATTCCCGAGGGAGCGCCGAACCAACCGGAGGGTGCGACCGTCGCGCATACTGCCGAGAATCCCCAGTCGCAGGCGCACCAGCCATCGCCGGATCATCCCAGGATCACCACGTCCGAGTGGGTGCAGGCCACAATGGACGCGCACGGGGCCGAAGCCGGCAGCCCGCTCGCCTATCAGAATCAACGCGCCCAGGCGGTCGGCGAGGTCAGTGCGGAGTTGCGCCTGTCGGATCCAAAGGCTTTGAATGCCCTGGAGGTGGCGTACAACGTAGTCAGGGCAAATCATGCGCCATACATCGTCAGATGTGTCGAGGGAATGCTCCCTGATCTGAGAGCAGACGCGGCGGCAGGCCGCGCGATCGTCTTCATGGGCCGCGACGGATACAACATGGCCCTCGCGGCCAGGAGATTGGATCCGGCCTTCTTCGATGGCCATTGCACCGTGGCTCTTGTGTCCAGGAAGATGGCGGAAGCCGCAGTACAGGACCTGGAACTTGGGGGCAGAACCTTTCCGGAGCTCAAGGGTCTGCGGCATATGGCGCAGGATGTGAACCCCGGTGATGTCTCCGGAGCCGCTCGACGGTTGACCGAGTATCTCCAGCGGAGCGGGGTTCCCGTGGGGCGTGAAGGTGCCGTCACCATTGTCGACAACGGCTTCCGCGGAACCATCCAAGAGATGTTCGCCGCCATGTACCCGGAGACCTCGTTCACGGGACGCTACATGTTCTTCGCCCAGTCCCCGGGAGATCCTCATCCTGGAACGAAGCAGGGCTACGAATTTCATCTGGACCTCGATCGGAGTAATGGTGGATCGCCTCTCTGGGATCCGCTGCCGCCGAGAGAGGTCGAGCTCACGTTTCAGAGCAACTGGGCACTCTATGCAATCGAGGAAACCATGCAGGGGCCGATGTCGAGTCCCGCCCGAATCGGCGACGACGGTCACCCGGTACAGGTTTTAGAACGCGACAGTCGAAATCCCACGCACGGATTGAACCCTGTGCTCGTGCCAAAGATACTCACCGATCCGGCTGTCCGCGAGGCCGTGCTGCGAATCAACCTCGTTGCTGTCGAGCACTGCGTCGACCACATCATGGAGCTGAGATCAAAAGGTGATGACTGGCAGGGTGAGCTCGATCGGGGGAGGGACAGAATGCTGTCCAACGTGCGTGCTTGGATAGCCCGTGGTCAGCCCGATCCGGAATTCGCGTTCATGACCGGCGCCTTCGCGCGCCGAGAATTCGGGGCGCCGATCTTCGAACTCGCGTCGGCGATCGAACAAGCCGGCGTCTCAAGGCAGGAAGAACGGCGAGTGTGGGAGTCCTTCGAAAGGCTGTCGACCCGGGAAGAAAAAGAGGCGTTCGTGGAGGAATTCAGAGGGTCTCACACGCAGGACGCCGACGAAGGGGGTTGATGTTCCCAGCTGCCAGGTCCGCTTCCGCCGACACGCTGATGCGCTCTCGGATTGCTGTGCCGGCCGGCGCTCGGAAGATCTGTCCATGCACAGCTTTTCCCGAGGGAGCTATCCGAGCAGGATCATCGCCCGCCGATAGCGGACCGTGCTGGTCGTGCCGCGCCGCACGATCCGCTGCAGCTCCTGCCTCTCTTGGTCCGTGAGCCTGCGGGCCCTGACCGGTTGCGTCAGCCGGCCTCCCGAGCGCCTGTCGAACGTGATCAGCACCCATCCAACCGGCAGGAACGGCTCACGCGCCAACCCGGTGATCGTTTCCGGCCGGCAGCACTAGCCGCCCGGGACGATCATCGTCACGCCCGGCACCGAGCCGATCGAGGCCAGCGCCTTGCCCGCGTCGGCCAGCCCGATCGTCCGGGTCACGAGCTGGTCCGGATGCAGGATGCCGGCCCGGATCATCTCCAGCATCGGCGGATAGGCGTGCGCCGCCATGCCGTGGCTGCCCAGCAGCCGCAGCTCCTGTCCGATGACCCGGCTCATCGGCACCGGCGTCGTCTCCCCGGGCAGGAGCCCCACCTGCACGTGCCGGCCGCGGCGGCGCAGGCTCTCGACGGAGGCGGCGCACGTGCGCGGGCTGCCCAGCGCGTCGATCGACACGTGCGCGCCGCCGCGCGTCAGCTCCCGGACCTGCGCCCCCACGTCGCCGGCGGACCCGTCCACGAAATGCGTCGCGCCCGCCCGCTCGGCCAGGTGCAGCGCGTCGGCGCTGACGTCGACGGCCACCACCCGCGCGCCCGCCGCCGAGGCGATCATCACCGCGGACAGCCCCACGCCGCCGCAGCCGTGGACGGCCACCCACTCGCCCGGCCGCACCTCGCCCACCTGGGCGACGGCCCGGAACGCGGTGGCGAAGCGGCAGCCCAGCCCCGCGGCCGTGGTGTAGGCCATCTCCTCGGGCAGCGCGATGAGGTTGACGTCGGCGTGGTCGACGGCCACGTACTCGGCGAACGAGCCCCAGTGGGTGAAGCCCGGCTGCGTCTGCCGCTCGCACACCTGTTGCTCGCCGGCGGCGCAGGCCGTACAGGTGCCGCAGGCGCACACGAACGGGACGGTCACCCGCGCCCCCGGCAGCCACCCGCGCACGTCGGAGCCGACCGCCTCGACCACGCCCGCGAGCTCGTGGCCGGGCACGTGCGGCAGGGCCCGGATGTCGGGGTCGTGCCCCTGCCAGCCGTGCCAGTCGCTGCGGCAGAGACCCGTGGCGTGCACGCGGATCACCGCGCCGTGCGGTGCGGGGGTGGGGTCGGGCAGGTCGCGGAGGTCGAGCTCTCCGCCGAACAGGTCAAACGCAACGGCTCGCATCTCATGAGCTTAGGGTCAGGCGCGGCGGCCCGCGCAAGACCCTCACCTCACCGTCAGGTGGCGCAGCTCGCGCAGGGCCTGGTGCGAGGGCGAGCCGGGCTCGGTGGTGTAGATGACCAGGCGCAGGTCGTCGCGGTCGGGTACGGGAAGCACCTGGCAGGTCGCGTCGATGGCGCCCACGAGCGGGTGATGGATCACCTTGCGCTGCTCGCGGCGCACCTCCACCTCGTGCCGGTCCCAAAGCGCGGCGAACTCCGGGCTGAGCGCGAGCATCTCCGCGACCAGCGCCCGGATCCCGGTGTCGCCGGGGTAGCGGCCCGCGGCGGCGCGCAGGTCGGCGACGGCGGCCCGGGCGAAGCGGCTCTTCTCCTCGTCGGCGAGATGGTCGGCGAGGTCGGGCGCGCCGAAGACCCAGCGGATGGCGTTGGGCTGCTCCGGGCCCGCGCCGTCGAGGCCCTGCATGACGGCGCTCGCCAGTGGGTTCCAGGCGAGGAAGTCGTACTTGGCGTCGAGCACGAACGCGGGCACCTCCTCCAGGAAGTGAATCAGGTGCAGGATGCTCGCCGGCACGTGGCCCCCGCGCCGGCCGGCGGCTCCCGGCTGCTCCACCGCCTGCCCGGCCAGGTGGAACAGGTGCGCCCGCTCGTCCTGGCTGAGCATGAGCGCGCGGGCCAGCGCGTTCAGCACCTGCCGCGACGGGTGCGGCCCGCGGCCCTGCTCCAGTCTGATGTAGTAGTCGACCGACATGCCGGCGAGCTGGGCGACCTCCTGCCGCCGCAGGCCCGGCGTGCGCCGCCGCTCCCCGGCGGGCAGGCCGGCCTCGCGCGGGGTGCGGCGGGCGCGGCGTGAGCGGAGGAACTCGGCGAGCTGGGCACGGTCCATGCCTCCATCATCCCGGCTGGGCGGTTCGCGTGGGTGGTACCGCTGATCCCAGCTTCCGGAGGTCTCTCCCGCCTCGCCCGGAGCCCCGCGACGGTGGGGGCATGACGACGACAGCCCTCATCACGGGCGCCAACAAGGGAATCGGATTCGAGATCGCGCGTCAGCTCGCCGAGCGCGGCGTCACCGCGGTCGTCGGGGCGCGCGACGAGGAGCGCGGGCGGGCCGCCGCCGAGCGGCTCGGCCAGCCGTACGTGCTGCTCGACGTGACCGACGAGGAGAGCGTGCAGGCCGCGGCGAAGTGGATCGAACGGGAGTACGGCAGGCTGGACGTCCTCGTGAACAACGCCGGGACCGTCGGCGGCTGGCCGCCCGAGCCGAGGCCCAGCGCCACGCCGGCGGCTGCGCTGCGCGAGGTGTACGAGACGAACGTCTTCGGCGTGGTCACGGTGACCAACGCGATGCTGCCATTGCTGCGCCGGTCGGAGGCGGGCCGCATCGTGAACATGTCGAGCGAGCTCGGCTCGGTCAGCCTGGCCCTCGACCCGGGGACCCCCTTCTGGGAGAGCAACCTGCTGGCCTACAACTCCTCCAAGAGCGCGCTCAACATGGTGACCGTCTCGTACGCCAAGGAGCTGCGCGACACCCCGATCAAGGTGAACGCGTGCACCCCCGGCTACTGCGCGACGGACCTCAACGGCCACAGCGGCCACCGCACGGCCGAGCAGGGCGCGGTGATCGCGGTGCGCCTCGCGACGCTCGGCGCCGACGGCCCGACCGGCGCCTTCCTGTCGGAGGACGGCCCTCTGAGCTGGTAGGTGTGGCCGCCCTCTGTCCGGACAGTAAGGGGGGCATGGGACAGGATCTGGACAAGGAGCGCTTCACCGAGGCCGAGTTCACCGCGTTCGGCGAGCGGCTCCACCAACAGCTGGGCACGCTGCGCCGGCTGCTGGACAGGCCGGGGTTCGGCGAGGGGCCCACGACCATCGGGGCGGAGCTGGAGCTGGTCCTGATCGACGCGAACGGCCGTCCGTTGCCGCGCAACGACGAGACGCTGCGCGTGCTCGGCGACCCGCGTGTGGTGCTGGAGCTGGGCCGCTACAACCTGGAGGTCAACCTCACGCCGCTGCCGCTGGCGGGCCGGCCGTTCGAGGACCTCGGCGGCGAGGTGCAGGAGGCGCTGACCAAGGTGGACGCGGCTGCCGGGGCCGCGGGGCCGGGCGCGGGCGCGGTGCCGATCGGCATCCTGCCCACGCTCGGCACCGACGACTTCACCCGGGAGGCGATGAGTGACCAGAAGCGGTACCGGGCCATGAGCCGGGGCTTTCGCCGGCTGCGGCTCGAACCGTTCCTCGTGAAGATCGGCGACCTGGAGCTGGCGGTGTCGGACGTGCTCCTGGAGGCGGCCAACACCTCCTGGCAGGTGCACCTGCGCACCCCGCCCGAGCGGTTCGCCCGGGTGTTCAACGCCGCCCAGCTCGCGATCGGGCCGGTCCTCGCGGTGTGCGGCAACTCGCCGTCGTTCCTGGGCAGGCAGTTGTGGGAGGAGACGCGGATCCCGCTGATGGAGGAGGCGGTCGACGACCGCGACATCGAGCGCCGCGAGCGCCGCGACGGGCGGGTCACGTTCGGCTCGGACTGGGTGCGCGAGGGGGCGTACGAGCTGTTCGAGAGGTACGTCCGCGACTACGCCCCGATCATGCCCGAGCTGCGCGACAGCGACGACCCGCTGGACGTGCCCGAGCTGCGGCTGCACCAGGGCACGGTCTGGCAGTGGAACCGGCCCGTCTACGACCCGGCGGGTGGCGGTCACCTGCGGGTCGAGATGCGCGCCCTGCCGGCCGGGCCCTCGTGCGCCGACATGACGGCCAACACGGCGTTCCTCGTCGGGCTCACGCTCGCCGAGGCCGAGCGCGACCTGACCGGCTACCGCTTCGCCGAGACGTACCAGAACTTCTACCGGGCGGCCATGAACGGCCTGGACGCGAAGCTGTCGTGGCCGGGCCGGGACGGCGAGCTGGACGCGGCCGACCTCGTGCTCAGCCTGCTGCCGGAGGCGCGCGGGGCGCTGCTGGCCGCCGGGGTGGTGCCGGACGACGTGGACGCGGCGCTCGGCGTCATCGAGCAGCGGACCCGGCTGCGCCGCACCGGCTCGGCCTGGCAGCGGGAGGCGCTGGCGCGGCTCGGCGGCGACCGGGGCCGGCTCGTCCGCGAGTACCACGAGAACGCGCTGTCAGGGCTTCCCGTGCATATGTGGCGATAACCGCAACAATCCCGGCTCCTCGCCCGTCAAACTGATCACATCGGACGGAACGGGGAGAGGATGACATGGCGGGCACGGGGATGGTTCCGGCGGACGCGACGCCGTACTCGTTACGGCGGGCGACCGGCACGCTGGCGGAGGCGGCCGGAAAGCTCGCGGGGGAGCTCGGAGCGGTCACGGCGGCGACCGTGCTGGCCCGCGCCAACCGCACGGGGATCCGCAGGGGAGTGACGGCGGCGCTCGGCGCGATGCAGCCCCGGCCGGCCGACTGGTACGCCTTCGACGTCAAGGACCAGGACACGGTCGACTGGTACCCGCAGGGCCTGACCTGCGGCGAGGACTCGGGCTCGGCCGGTGCCTCCGTGCTCGCCGTGACCTGGTACTTCAAGCCCGCGCCGCCCGTGCCGGAGCGCGGCATCAGGCTCACCTTCCTCAGCCCGCAGACGCTCAAGTACCAGCACGCGCTGCTGGTCGAGCCCCGTACCGACGGCTCGTACGCCCCGATCAACATCCACGCGGGCGGGGTGGCCTGGCACGGCGACCTGCTGTACGTGGCCGACACCGCCCGGGGCCTGCGCGTCTTCGACATGCGTCACGTGCTCGACCTGCGCAGCGTGCAGAGCGACCTCGGCGACCCCACCCAGGTGGGGCGGCGCGACGGCCGCTTCCACGCCTTCGGCTACCGGTACGTCATCCCGCAGAGCGACTTCTGGCGCGTCGCGCGGCCCGGGCCGCTGTTCTCGTTCGTGTCGGTCGACCGCAGCACCACCCCGCACACGCTGATCAGCGGCGAGTACGACGAGGACGGGCCCGGCGGCCGCGTGGTCCGCTGGAACCTCGGACCGGACCTGGGCGACGGCACGCCGCGCGACGCCTTCGTCCTCGGCCACCCGAAGATCCAAGGGGCGGTGTCGAGCGGCGGGGCGTGGTACCTGAGCCAGGCGGCCGACGCGCGCACCAACGGCAAGCTGCTCGTGTACCGCGACGGCAAGCTCACCACCCGGGCCTTCCCGATCGGGCCCGAGGACCTGGCCGTGCGGGGCGGGCAGGTGTGGTCCGTCACCGAGTTCAGGAACAAGAGGATCATCTTCGGCGTCCCGCTCTGACGGCATGGGTCAGCTGGTGAGGTGGCGCTGGAGCACGTCGCGGTAGCGGCGGTCGAAGGCGTCGTAGCGGGCGCGCAGCTCGCGCCCCGGCCATCCGTCCGGCAGCAGTTCCGCGGGCAGCAGCGGATCGGCCAGCAGGTGCCGCAGCACGGCCGCCGACACGAGGAACCCCTCCGCCAGCCCCTCGGCCCGGTCCAGCCGCCGCTCCAGCTCGCGCGCCTCGGCGGCCCAGCCGTCGAGGTCCCACAGCAGGGGAGTGGGGTCGGCGTGCGGCCGGCCGTCGATGAGCGTGCACTGCGCGGTGACGGTCTCGGGCCAGGCGCGCAGCAGGTTGGCCGGGCGCATCCAGGTGCCTTCGCGCAGCTCGGCCATCCGCAGCGCCGTCATCGCGTGGCGCAGCGCGGCCCGGTCGGCGGGCGCGCGCCGCTCGGCGGTGACGACGGCGATCTCCCAGGAGCCGTCCCACGGCCTGGGGTGCGGGTCGCGGCTCTCGTCCTGGCGCGCCTGCCGCTCGACCAGCCGCTCCGACAGCCGGTAGCGGCCGTCCTCCTGGATGAGGTCGCCGGCGGCGACCATGCGGGACAGCGCCACCCGTACGGTGCCCTCGGCGATGCCGAACAGCTCGCCGACCCGCACCAGGTGTCGGGCGGGCAGGCTCGGCGGGTGGCTGCCGAGCAGCGCGCTCAGCACGGCGGAGCGCGCGCTCAGTGCCTGCACGGTGTGCTGCACATTGGTGACATTACGGTCTTCCATCGCGTGTCGAGTATATGTAACACTCCGGGCATGGGCCGCTATCTCATCGAACCGTTCGACAGCAGCGACCGCTACGCGACCGAGCGCTACCAGGGCGCCGCCGGCCGCAACTGGTGGACCTGCGACCCGACGCTGCGGCTGCTCATGCGGCGGCACCTCGGCGACGGCCTGGCCTGGGCCGAGCCGCACCTGGACCGGCTCGGCGCGCTCATGGGCGGCCCCGTCGCGGCGTGGGCGGAGGAGACCGACCGCAACCCGCCCCGGCTGGAGAAGTACGACAAGTGGGGCAGGGACGTCAGCCAGGTCGTCATGCCGCCCTCCTTCCACGCCGCCCGCGACGCCCTCATGGCCGACAACTTCACCTCGCCGGCCTTCGCCGAGCAGGCCCGCGCCCACGGCGCCGACCCGGCCGCGCTCGCCGCCGCCTGGACGTACCTGCTGGACCAGGCCGACATCGGCATGGGCTGCGCCCTCGGCACCGGCGGCGACATGGTCGTCTCGCTGGCCGAGCGGCACGCACCCGCCGACGTGCGGGACCGGGTCCGGGCCATCTTCGCCAACGGCTTCTACTCCGGCGAAGCCGCCCAGATGCTCACGGAGCGAACCGGCGGCTCCGACCTGGCGGCGCTGGAGGCCACCGCCGTGCCCGACGGCGAGGCGTGGCGGCTGACCGGGCTCAAGTGGTTCGCCTCGAACGCCAACGGGTCGGCGTTCGTGGTGCTCGCCCGGGCCACGACGGACGACGGGGTCGCCATCGCGCCGTTCCTCGTGCTCTGGGAACGCCGCGACGGCTCCCGCAACGGGGTACGGATCAGGCGGCTCAAGGACAAGCTGGGCACACGGTCGGTGGCCTCGGCCGAGGTCGAGTTCGCCGGCGCCGAGGCGTTCCTGCTCGCCGGGGCCCCCGGCGCGGGCTCGTCCGGGCTCGGGACGATGATGAAGCTGACCAACGCCTCCCGGCTCGGCGTGGCCATGATGGGGCTCGGCGTGGCCCGCCGCGCGCTCGTCGAGTCGATCTGCTACGCCCGCGCCCGCGAGGCGTTCGGCCGCAGGCTCATCGACCAGCCGCTCATGCGCCGCAAGCTGGCCGAACTGATCGTCGAGGTCGAGGCCGTCCAGGCGCTGGTCTTCGACGGCCACGTCGGTCCCCCGCTCCGCCTCGCGCCCGCCCTGGTCAAGCTGCGCGCCACCCGCCTCGGCCTGACCGCCGCCAGCGACGCCGTCGAGATCCACGGCGGCAACGGCTACATCGAGCAGTGGCCGGTCGCCCGCCTCCTGCGCGACGCCCAGGTCAACCCGATCTGGGAGGGCGGGGACAACATCCTCTGCCTCGACGTCCGGCGCGCCATGCTCCGCGAGAACGCCCACGAACCGTTCCTGGACCGGCTGGAGGCGGCCGTCGCCCAGGCCCCCGAAGGCTCCGGCGACCTGGTCCGGGCCCGGATCGGTGACCTCCGCAAGGCGATCACCGTCTGGTCCGGCCTGGACCCCGAGGTGGCCGAGGCCCGGCTGTACCCCCTGGCCCAGCTCATGGCGGACGTCTACGCGGCGGCGCTGCTGCTGGAGCAGGCGGGCTGGGAGCAGCGGGAGCTGGGCACGGACCGCAAGGCGCTGGTGGCCCGGCTCTACGCCGAGACCCACCTCGCCGACCACGGCCCGCTGCGCGGCCTCGACCGCCCGGCCGAGGACCTCGACCGCTTCGGCGACCTCCTGGAGGGGGCCGTCACCCTCTGACATCGGTGGGCGGCTTTGACATCGGTGGGCGGCGCCCGTGCGAGAGGCGCCGCCCGAGCGCGGTGATCGCCTCCAGCCCGGCCACCACCTCGGGGACGGAGGTGAAGCCGGCGGTCAGGTCCGTGCGCACCGCCGGCGCCCGCTGGATCACGAAGAACGGCGTGCTCACGTTGATCGCCGGCAGCAGCTCCAGCTCCTGCGGGGTGACCTGCGCGATCGGGTGGCCGGAGCCGATGCCCGCGTTGTTGACCACGATGTCCAGCCCGCGCCCCGCCAGCCCCGCGCTCAGCCCCTCGAGGAGCCGGTCCACCGCGCCGTCCTCGCCGAAACGGGCCCGGACGGCGAACGCGCGGCCTCCGGCCTCCTCGATCCGGGCCACGGTCTGCTCGGCCGCCTCGTCTTTGCCGCCGTAGTGGATCGCGCCCTCGGCGCCCAGCCGCACCGCCACCGCCCGGCGCCGCTTCGGCGCCCCGCCGGCCAGGGCGTCACAGGGCGGCCAGCAGGCGGGGCACCGCCTCGCCGATCGGGTCGCGGATCACCTCGTCGGCCTGGTCGTCGTACGGGGTCGGCTCACCGTTGACGATCACGAGCCGGGCGCCCGCCTCGGCCGCCAGCCCGGCCAGCGTGGCGGCGGGCTGCACCTGCAACGAGGTGCCGACGACGAGGAAGACCGCGCACCGCTGCGCCGCCCGGACCGCCTCCGCGAGCGTCTCCTCCGGCAGCACCTCGCCGAACATGACCGTCGTGGTCTTCAGGACACCCCCGCACCCGCGGCACGCGGGGTCCGGCTCGCCCGCGTCGATCCGGTCGAGCGCCTCACGCAGGCTGGAGCGGGCGCCGCAGCCGACGCACACCACGCCGAACATGTTGCCGTGCAACTCCAGCACCGCCCGGGAGCCCGCCTTCTGGTGCAGGCCGTCGACGTTCTGCGTGACCAGCCGGTCGAGCCCGCCCGCCCGCTCCAGTTCGGCCAGCGCCTCGTGGGCGGCGTTGGGCTCGGCCGTCCAGGCTGGGCTGGCGCGCCGGAACTCCCACGAACGGCGCCGCACGCCGGGATCGTCCAGGTAGGGGCCGATGCTGACGAGCTTCAGATGGTCGGGCTCGGTCTTCCACAGGCCGTTGGGGCCCCGGTAGTCGGGAATGCCGGACTCCGTGGAGATCCCCGCGCCGGTCAGCACCGTGATCGTCATCCTCGCCTCCTCTTCCGCCACCAGTCTCCCAGCGCGCGGCCTTTCTCGCGATCTTCAAACGCGCGGTCTCGGGGCGCGCGGTCTTGGAGCGTGCGCTTTTGGGCCGCGCGGTCTCGGGCCGCGCGGGCTTGGGGCGCGCGCTCTTGGGTGCGCAGTCTCGGGTGCGCGCTTTCGGGGTGCGCGGTCTCGCGGCGTGCGGTCTTCCCGTACGCGGGGCCCGGGCGGGCTTGTGTGCGTGGCGGGTCACGGGGATGCTGGGGCTCCTGGCCCTGGCCGAGGTTCGCGGAGGTGGACATGACCGTACGGATCGAACGCGACGGGCCCGTCGCAACCGTCGTGCTCAGCCGTCCCGAGGTCCGCAACGCGGTCGACCGCAAGACCGCCGGGGCGCTCGCCGACGCGTTCCGGGAGTTCGACGCCTCCGACGCGTCCGTCGCCGTGCTGTGGGGCGAGGGCGGCACGTTCTGCGCCGGCGCCGACCTGAAGGCGATCGACAACCACGTCGGCGAGGAGGGCGACGGGCCGATGGGCCCGACCCGGATGCGCCTGTCCAAGCCGGTCATAGCCGCCGTGGCCGGGCACGCCGTGGCGGGCGGGCTGGAGCTGGCGCTCTGGTGCGACCTACGGGTGGCCGAGGAGGACGCGGTGTTCGGGGTGTTCTGCCGCCGCTGGGGCGTGCCGTTGATCGACGGCGGCACCGTACGTCTGCCGCGCCTCATCGGCGCCTCCCGGGCCATGGACATGATCCTCACCGGCCGGCCGGTCGGGGCGGGAGAGGCGTACGAGATGGGGCTGGCCAACCGCGTCGTGCCCACCGGGGGCGCGCGGTCGCATGCCGAGGAGCTGGCCCGTGAGCTGGCCCGCTTCCCGCAGGCGTGCCTGCGGGGGGACCGGATGTCGATGCTGGAGCAGGAGGGCATGACGGAGGCGGAGGCGATCACGAACGAGCTGCGCCACGGGTTGCTCGCGCTCCCGGACGCCGCGGCCGGCGCGGCCCGCTTCACCTCCAGCGAGGGCCGCCACGGCCGATTCTGAGCCCGCCGTTTCCGAGCCCGTTGGTTCTGGGTCCGTTGGTTCTGGGCCCGCCAGTTCTTAGTCTGCCGGTTCTGAGGCCGCGCGGGCGGCGTTCCTTCGTCCGCGCGATCCGATCGCCGGGGTCCGCGCGGGCGTCACAGCACGGGGTAGTTGGCGCGGATCACGCCGTGCGGGTCCCGGGCGCGCTTGAGGTCACGCAGCCGCGCCAGCGTCTCGGCGGGGAAGGCCGCCGCCGCGTGCTCGCCCTCCGCGAGCATCGTGTACGGCTTGCGCCCGCTGCTGTACGGCTCGAGCGCCCCCGCCAGCTCCGCCATCCGGGCGGCCGTCTCCGGCGTCGGGAGCCCGATCATGTAGACCGAGTACGGCTCCACCAGCACCCCGGCCGCGCCACCGCCGTCCGGCCCCGCGGGACGGGCCAGCGCGCCGCCCAGGTGTCGGATCTGCACGCTGACCAGCGGGTCGATGGGCGCCCCGAGCAGCACGTCCTCGGGCAGCGAGGTCAGCAGCTCGCAGCGGCCGATCCCGGGGCTCGGGTCGGTGGGCTCGGCGCAGATCGACCCCAGCTCGGCCACCGGCAGCGGGCCGCGCCCGTCGCTGAGCAGGCCGCCGACCTTGTCGAAGCGGCGCAGCAGGCCGCCCGGATCGGCGCCCAGGTACGTCACGTCCACGTGCACGAACCCCGGTCCGCCGGGGATCTGGAGCAGGTCGTACCAGACCGTCAGCT
This sequence comes from Nonomuraea sp. NPDC050691, assembly GCF_040654455.1. NCBI lineage: Bacteria > Bacillati > Actinomycetota > Actinomycetes > Streptosporangiales > Streptosporangiaceae > Nonomuraea > Nonomuraea sp. NPDC050691. The sequence continues at coordinate 28,892 of NZ_JBFAIA010000039.1, read as the reverse complement.
CCTCCGGCGCGTCCGCGACCACCTCACGGAACGCCTCCAGCACCTCGGCGGCCCGCGCGATCGGCCACGTCATCCGCCCGCCGTACAGGGAGGGCGCCGGGTGCAGGTCGAACTCCAGCGCCGTCACGACGGCGAAGTCGCCGCCGCTGCCCCGCAGCGCCCAGAACAGCTCCGGGTCCGACTCGGCGGTCACCCGCGCCGGCACACCGTCGGGACCCACCACCTCGGCGGCGCGCACGCTCGCGGAGGCCATCCCGTGCGCGCGGCTGAACCAGCTCAACCCGCCGCCGAGCGTGTACCCGGTGACGCTCACCACCGGAGAGCTGCCGGCCAGGCCGGTCAGCCCGAGCGGACCGGCGGCGGCCAGCAGTTCGCCCCACTTCACGCCCGCTCCCACCCGGGCGACCCGGCCGGAGATCTCCACCTCGTCAAGACGGTTCGTGCGCAGGAGGATCGCGCCCTCGGTGTCGCCCGAGGCGCCATGTCCGCACGCCTGGGCGGTCACCGACAACCCGTGCGAGCGGGCATAGCTCACCGTGGCCGCCACGTCGGAGGCGTCCGCCGCCTCGACCACCGCCCGCACGGGCTGGTCCACCCCCAGGTGCCACGGGGTACGGGCCTGGTCGAATCCCTCGTCGCCCGGGACGAGCACGCTGCCGTTGATCGCGTTCTTCAGTTCGTTCATGGTGACGACCATGCCAGAGCCCGCTTGGCACGCAGTTGGCGTTCGCTTGTCTTGTGGGAAGTTGGGGCCGTTCTGGTGCCCTGAGGGTTCGGGGCGTCACCTGTCTGAGGGTTCGGGGCGTCACCTTTCTGAGGCGCGTGGTGCGTAGCCCTGCCTGGGGGCGCGTGGCGCGTCACCTGCCTGAGGGCGCGGTGCGTCACCGGCCCCCTCCTTGCGCTGGTCCGGGGGATTGTCGGAGGCGTTGCGTAGGGTTGGCCCCATGCCTGACATCGAGGTGGCGGGGCGGCGGGTGCCCATCACGAGCCCTGACAAAGTGATCTTCCCGCAGACCGGCCACACCAAGTTCGACCTGGTGCGTTACTACCAGGCCGTGTCCGAGGGGGCGCTGCGCGGGGTGTCAGGCAGGCCCATGATCCTCAAGCGGTACGTGCGCGGCATCGAGGAGGAGGCGTTCTTCCAGAAGCGGGTCCCGGCCAAGCGGCCTTCGTGGATCGAGGTGGCCGAGCTGCGCTACCGCTCCGGGCTCAGCGCCGAGGAGGTCGTGGTCAACGACCTGGCCCAGCTCCTCTGGGTCGTCAACCTCGGCTGCGTCGACCTCAACCCGCACCCCGTCCGCGCGGACGACCTCGCCCACCCCGACGAGCTGCGCATCGATCTCGACCCGGTGCCCGGGGTCGCGTGGGACGACGTGCTGGCGACCGCGATGGTGGCGCGGGAGGTGCTGGCCGACCACGGGCTGACCGCCTGGCCCAAGACATCCGGTTCGCGCGGCTTCCACGTCTACACCCGCATCGAGCCGCGCTGGACGTTCGCCGAGGTGCGCAAGGCCGCCGAAGCGGTGGCGCGCGAGGTCGAGCGGCGGGCCCCCGACGTGGCCACGAGCCGCTGGTGGAAGGAGGAACGGCACGGCGTCTTCGTCGACTTCAACCAGAACGCCTACGACCGCACCGTCGCCTCCGCCTACTCGGTCCGCGCCGTGCCGGACGCCCGCGTGTCCACGCCGCTGACCTGGGACGAGGTGCCGGGATGCCGGCCCGAGCTGTTCACGATCGACACCGTTCCGGAGCGGCTGGCCGAGCGGGGCGACCCGTGGGCCGGCATCGACGACCATCCGGGCACGCTCGACGGGCTGCTGGAGCTGGCCGAGTCGCTCGGGCCCGCCCCCAAGCCACCCAAGGGCACCGGCCGCAGGCGCCAGATCGTTCCCGTCATCGAGATCGCCAAGGCCCAGCACAAGGACGAGGCCCTGGCGGGCTTCGAGCGCTGGAAGGCCCGCCATCCGGGGGCGGCCGCCCGGCTGGAGCCCGCCGACGTGCTGGTCGACGGGATGCGGGGGCGCAGCAGCGTGTGGTACCGGGTCCGTGTCAACCTCCAGCACGTCCCCGAGTCCGAACGCCCGCCGCAGGAGCCGCTGGAGGTCGACTACGACCCCTGGCACTGATCCGGCGCCGTGCGCGGATGCGCCGGGGCGGCCCGCGAGCCGGCTCCCCGGGATAGGGGAGAGGTAGAGGCGCAGCGGGGCGGTCGGCATGGGGAGAGGAAGAGAACGCCGCCGGGCGATCGGCAGGATTTGGGGAGAGGTAGAGGTCTCGCCGGGCGGCCGGCGGGATAGCTCGGCAGGACATGCCAGGTCGGGGAGGTCGCGCCTGGCAGCCCGCGGGACGGGGCGGCGCGATGCGGGCGAGAAAGGGATCGCGCCTGGTGGGTCGCGGAGTGGGGGAGAGGAAGGGATCGCGCCGGGCGGGTCGGCGGGGTGCGGCGGCGGGATGGGGTAGGGCAGGAGATCGCGCCTGCCGGTCCACGAGATGTGGGAGAGTGCGAGGGACCGCAAGATCGAAAGGTGTGAGCCTTGGCAGTCCCCCTTGCCGCCCTGATGCTGGCCTCGTTACTTTCCTCCTCGCCGTCAGCCTCCCCGCCGGCAGTTTCTCCGCCGGCAGTTTCTGCGCCACCCGCCTCCCCATCACCGGCCTCCACGCCCTCCGCCTTACCCGCGTGCCCGCAGATCTTCGGGCACGGCGGCTACCCCACCGGCGCCAACGCGTGGGAGCGGGATCAGGTGCGTCAGCCCAACAACCCCACGGCCATCCGCAGCTACAAGGCGTGGGGGGCGTCCGGCGTCGAGGCGGATCTGCAACTCACCAAGGACGGCACCAAAGCCGTCATGTGGCACAACTTCTCCACATGGGGATTGACGGGTACGAAGAAGAACATCACCGACATCTGGTGGGCGGCGGGCGACACGGCGCTCAAGGGGCGGACCATCTACCGGGGCCTGTTCAAGGGCGAGACCGTCTACACCTTCCGCGAGTGGCTGGCCACGATGAGGAGCGCGGGCATGGTCGGGCTGGTCGAGATCAAGGCGGGGGCCCGGCAGTCGCTGCTCAGCTCCAACGCCTCGATCAAGTCGCGGGCCTGGGCCGAGGTGCTCGACCCGGTCAAGGAGTCCTATCGGTCGCAGGAGATCATCCTGTACTCCCACGACGGCGACCTCGCCGCCGAGCTTCGGAGGCGGGTGAGCGCGGCGGGCATGTCCCAGGTGCTGAGCGGCGGGCCCATCTGGCCGGAGGTCACCGCATGGGAGGAACCACCTCCCTCGTGGCGGCTCAACGAGAACGCATGGAAGACGGCGCTCCAGAACGGCGCCAAGCGGGTGGCCACCGACTACACGCCCCAGCTCAACACCTGGCTCCAGGGGAAGTGCCAGTGACCGCGCCCAGGAGGGTGGACGGCCGCTCCTGACGCGGGCTCGGCTTCTCCGGCCGGCGAGGCGTGCGGCCATTCCGGGAGCGGCCTGGGCTCTTCCAGGCAGGGCGTGGTCCTTGCCTCTGGGGAGGGTCGGGCGGGTTTGGTGTCTCTGGGAGGCTCGGGCGGGTTTGGTGTCTCTAGGAGGGTCGGGCGGGTTTGGTGTCTCTGGGAGGCTCGGGCGGGTTTGGTGTCTCTAGGAGGGTCGGGCGGGTTTGGTGTCTCTGGAGGCTCGGGCGGGTTTGGTGTCTCTAGGAGGCTCGGGCGGATTTGGTGCCTTGGGGGCGGCGGGCTTGGTGTGTCTTGGGAGACTCAGCTGCCTTTGGTTGGTGCGCTCTCGTTCTGTCGCGCTCTCGGTTGGTCCGGCCGGACGTGATCCTGGCTGCCGGGCGCGTGCCATCCGTGAGCAGCGAGCCAGGGGCGGCCTGCGGTTATTCAACGTGAGCTGGACGCCAAGCCGGCGTCGTAGGCGATGATGACGAGCTGGACCCGGTCGCGGGCGTCTAGCTTGGTCAGCAGGCGGGTCACGTACGCCTTCACGGTGGCCACACTGATGACCAGTTCGGCGGCGATTTCGGTGTTGGACAGGCCCCGGGCGACGAGGGTCAGCACCTCCTGCTCGCGGCCGGTGATGCCCTCCAGGGCGCGCGGCGCGGGAGCGGGCGCGGGGGCGGCGGCCGGTTCGGGTTCGGGATCGGGGCGACCGCTGAACGCCTCGATGAGCCGCCGGGTGACGCTCGGCGCTATGAGCGCGTCACCGGCGGCGACCACCCGGATCGCCGCCAGGATGTCGTCCAGGGCCATGTCCTTGACGAGGAAGCCGGACGCACCCGCCCGCAGCGCGCCGTACACGTAATCGTCGTCGTCGAACGTGGTCAGCACGACAACCGCTGCCCCGCTGGGGCCGGCGGTGATCAGCCGCGTCGCCTCGATGCCGTCCATGCCGGGCATGCGGATGTCCATCACCACGACGTCAGGCCGCAGGCTCTCGGCCAGCAGTACCGCCTCCGAGCCGGTGCCCGCCTCGCCGACGAGTTCCAGGTCGGGGGCGTCGGTGATGACCATGCGCAGGGCGGCGCGGATCAGCGGCTGATCGTCGGCCAGGACGACGCGCGCGAGCGGGTGGTCGCCTGGTCGAGTAACCCCGTCCGTCATCACGCTTCCCTCGAGAGGGGCAGGCGCACCGCCACCCGGAACCCACCCTCCGGACGCGGCCCAGCGAAGAACTCCCCGTCCAAGAGGTGAACCCGCTCCCGCATCCCTATCAACCCGAACCCACCGCCCGCAGAGCGACCAGCCCCACCCGGGTGGGCGCTGTCACCTGCATGGGTGTTTTGATCGGCAGGGCCGATGTCACGCAGGTGGGTGTTGTCACCAGCGTGGGTGTTCTCATCGGGAGGGCCAGTGTCACCTGCATCCGCATCATCGTCAGCTGGGTCACCTGCATGCGCAGTGTCATCGGCAGGGCCACCGTCACCGGCGTGGGCATTGCTTCCGCGGGCACCTTCATCGGCGGGAGCACCGTCACCTATGTGCGGGCTGCCATCCGCGTGCGGGCTGCCATCCGCGTACGAACTGCCATCCGCGTACGGACTGCCATCCGTGTGCGCATTGCCATCCGCGTGGGCGCTTCCTGTCGTAGGGGCGCGTTCTCCCGCGCGGGTGTCTTGCCTCGGGTGGCTGGTTGCGTCCCTGGAGCCGCCCTCTCCCATGGAGTCGCCTTCCTCGGCGAGAGCGCCTTCCTTGGTGCGGGCGCTCTCTCGCGTGACGGGGACGACTTCCGGTTGGTGCCTGCCTCTTGGGTGGCTGTTCTCCTCCGCGAGCGTGTTCTCCGCAGCGCGGCTGTCCTCTTCCGCGGGGGCGCCGTTTCGGGTGCGCCCGTTCGCAGGTGTCTGAGGCTGGGCAGGTGCGTGGTCGTTGGCTTCCCGGCGGCTGGCTACGCCTGGGAGACCGCGGACTGGTCCGTCGTTGAGGACCTCGATCGACAGCGCGTCCGCGTGGTACGCGACCGACACCTGGCACGAGTCGACGGCCGCGTGGCGGACCACGTTGGTGACCGCCTCCTGGACGACGCGGTAGGCGGAGAGGTCGAGATCGGCGGGTAGCGGTCGTTGGGCGCCGAGCCAGCGCACGTCGACGCGGACCCCGGCGTGCGTGGTCGTCGCCGCGAGCCGACCGAGGTTCGCCAGTCCGGGCGACGGTCGCCCGTCCTCTCCCGACTCGGCTGTCAACAGGCAGGGGTACGGAGATACGGGCCCAGGCGTTTGGCTCTCTGGAACCGGTTCAAGCGCCACAGGACGCGGGAAGGTCAGACCCGGCCCGGGGCTCGGGGGCGTCGAGTCGGGGCTAGCTGGGCTGGTCGGGTCGTGCAGGCCGGTCAGCTTGGTTGGGGCGGACACTGGCCGCGGGTTCGCCGGGCGGAGGGCGCTTGCCAGATGGAGGGCGCTTGCCGGACGGAGGGCGCTTGCCGGACGGAGGGCATGCGCCTGGCTCGTCAGGTCCAGACCCGACCGAGCAAGGCCGGCGGACCCTGTGGGGCCAGCGGACTGTGTCGGTCTGGCGGGCTCTGTGGGGCCGGCAGAAGCGGCGGGGCTGGCGGTCCCGGCCGAACTCGCTGAACCAGCGGGGATAGCGGCATCGCCAGCAATACAGCCGGGACCAGCGGGATTCTCGGTGAGACGCAGCGTCCTGGAATTCGGGGTGTGCGGAGCCTCCGCCGACCTCTCCGGGTTGCCGCGCGAGGGCGGTGGCGGGGGTGTGGGGTGGCCGAAGTCGCGTGGTGTCTCGCGGGCTGGGGCCTGGTCGTGTACCGGCGTCACTGCGAGGGGTGTCTGGGCGGTGCTGTCGGGGGCTTGGGGGGTCGCGTCTGAGGGCGTGCCGGGGGGCTGTGGTGCGTTCTGAAACCGGGACGGGTTGCGTGGGGGAGTCTCCGCGAGGTCGCCAAGGTCCTGGAGTGTGACGTGTGCTGGGTCGTCGTGGTGGGGTGTGGTCCGGGCGAGGTCGGCAGAGGTCTGTGGTGGCGCTTTCGCCACGTTGTCGCTCCCCTGTGCCGCGTCGTTGGCAGGGTGCTGTCGCGTGGCCCTTGGGGCGTTGCCTGGCGGCTGCGGGGACGTCTCTGCGCCGCGCGGCGCCGGGTGCGCATGGCCGCTCAGGGCGCCTGGTGTGACCTGCGTCGAGGCGTACGACTCGGACTGTCTGAGTGTGCCGACCATGCGGCGCAGCCCCGACAACGTCTCCCGGCCGACGGTCTCGATCTCCGCCAGGGCCTCCCGGGCGCGCAGCGGCTGGGTGTCGATGACCCGCCGCGCCGCGCCGGCCTGCAGGGCGATGACGCCGATACTGTGCGCGACCGTGTCGTGCAGGTCGCGCGAGATGCGCAGCCGCTCGTCCGTGACCGCCTGGGTCGTCGCCCGGGCGGTCAGGGCCGCGGCGTGCTCGCGGGCCTGGTGCGACGAGCGGCCGATCAGCCAGGCGATGATCGCCGTCATGGCCACCGCCAGCTCCGCCGAGGTGCCGATGGGCCAGCCGAACAGCATCCTGACGGTCAGGTAGCCGCCGAGCAGGGCGAGCGCCCAGAACAGGGCGGCCCTCGCGGTACGGCGTGACCGGGTGGCCGCGATGACGTACAGCGCGACGTCGATCGCGAGGTACTGGGCGAACGGGATCTCAGCAACTCCCAGCGGAACGCAGGCGATCACGGAGGCGGCCAGCATCAGCCCGAGCGCGCGCAGCGGGCGGCGGGTCAGCAGCCCGCTGCCGGCCAGCGTCAGACCGGTCGCCACCGCGAGAAACGTCAGCCCGTCGAACCGGTACAGCACGACGCCGGGATGCATGGCCGCCTCCCACTCGCCGGGCAACCTGACCCGCATGAGGAACGTGAACACCATGCCCGCGCACCATGCCAGGGCCGCCCACGCGCCGGGCGGCACGCGCTTGAGCAGTGGCGGGGGTGTGACCTGCATGCGCAGATCGTAACGGCGGGGGCGGGGGCCGGGCATCGGACCAGGGGTGTACGACCTGGGTCTATAGGGGCCGGGACAAATGCCGTCGGTGGTCCGATGTGGCGCATATGGCGTCTGCGTCACCGTCGGTGAGGTGATCCAGACCTACGAGCCGCACCTGGGTTGTGCCCCGCCGCCCGACAACCCGCCGCCCGACAACCCGCCGCCCGATGAGACGTGTTCGTGCGGGACCGCGCCGGGCGCGTCCTCTTCGCCGCCGTTCCCGCCGTCCCGACTGGCCCCTGGGCGGCCGTCCCGTTCGCCGTCACCGCCTGCTCCAGCGGGCAAAGGGCGCCCCAGTGCCCCGTTCTCCGCCTTGCGCCTCCGCCGCGCCATGTCCGAGGCGTCCCGGCTGCGCCGGGCCGTGAGCGCCCTGATGGTCGCCGCCTCCGTCGCCGGGCCGATCTCCGGGGCGGCTCGGCCGCAGGCCGTCGCGGCGCCCGTCCCCGCTCCTCTGACCCCGCTCCGAGCCGTCCCGGAGGACCTGGCCGTACGGTACGCCGCCGCACGCGACGGCATCATGGCCGCCGAGCGCCTGGCCCGAAGGCGCGGTGACCTGTGGCGGGCCGCGAGGCTGCGTGACATGGCGGGCCCCGGCCGCCGGTTCCTGTTCTTCGACGGGCGTGACGGAGGCCGTGCCGCCGAGGTCTTCGGCGACCTCGCCACGGCCCGGCGGATCGCGGTCGTCGTCCCCGGCTCCGACACCAGCCTCGACAAGTACGGCCTCCTGCGCGGCGGCTCCCTGAGGCTGCACGGCGAGCTGGGCGAGCGGTCCGCCGTCGTCGCGTGGCTCGGCTACCGGACGCCGGCCACCGTCAGTCTGGCGGTGCTGACGCCGGACCACGCCGAGGCGGGGGCACGTGACCTGCGCGCGTTCGTGCGGGAGCTGGACGCCGCCAGGCCCGGCGCGCGGATCTCCCTGCTGTGCCACTCGTACGGCGCGGCCGTCTGCGGCCGGGCCGCCCCCGGGCTGGACGTCTCCGCCATCGTGTTCGCCGGCGCCCCCGGCGCGGCCGTGGACGACGCCGCCGCGCTGCGTACCCGGGCGGAGGTCTGGGCCGGGCGCGGCACCGGCGACTGGATCGCCCACGTCCCGCACGCCCGGATCCGCCTGCCCCTCACCACCCTCGGGCTCGGACCCGATCCCGTCTCTCCGGCGTTCGGCGCCCGGGTCTTCCCGGCGGGCGACGGCGGCCACAGCGACTACCTGAGAGCCGGCTCCCTCTCGCTGCGCTCCATCGCCCGCATCGTCTCCGGACGGGCTCCCCTCCGGGCGGTGGGTGGTGCCTGATCCCGTGGGGCGCTCCGCCGCGGCGAGCCCTCGCGGGCCCATCGCGAGGGGCCGCCGGCTTCAGAGGTTGGTGCGGCGCGTGGACGCGGCGACCCCTCCGGGCCGGGACCGGGGTGCCGACGGGCTGCGTGGCCTGGCGATCCTCGGCGTGGTGGCCGGCCACTGGCTGGTCACCGCGCTGGTCGCCGACAGCGGGGCCCTGCGCGTCGCCAGCCCGCTGCGGCACATGCCCTGGCTCGCTCCCGTCTCCTGGGTCTTCCAGACCATGGCCGTCTTCTTCCTCGTCGGCGGGTGGACGGCCGCCGGGAGTCACGCGTCCGCCCGGGGACGCGGCGACTCGTACGGGCGCTGGCTGCGCGGCCGGATGGCGCGGCTGTTCAGGCCGCTCACCGCCCTGGTGGCCGTGTGGGGCGCGGTGGTGGTCGTGATGCTCGCCTCCGGGGCCGACGTCGCGACGGTACAGGCCCTGGCCAAGCTGGTGTGGTCGCCGCTGTGGTTCCTGCTGGTCTTCGCCGTGCTGACGGCGGCCACGCCGGTGGCGGTCAGGCTGTCTCCCGTGTGGCCGCTCGCGGTCGTCGCCGGGACCGATCTGGTCAGGTTCGGGCTGGACGGGCCGGCCTGGGCCGGCTGGGTGAACGTGGCCGCCGGATGGCTGGTGCCGTACTGCCTGGGCGCCTCCTGGGCCGGCGGTCGGACGCCGGGGCGGCGGTTCGGGTGGGCGCTGCTGCTCGGTGGCGCCGCCGTCACGGCCGCGCTCGTGCTGCGGGCCGGATACCCGGCCTCCATGGTCGGGGTGCCCGGCGCCCGCGTCTCCAACCAGTCCCCGCCGACCCTCGCGGCCGTGACCTTCGGGCTGGCCCAGAGCGGTGCCGCCCTGCTGCTGCTGGGCCCCTTACGGAGGGTGCTGAGCCGTCCCGTCGCCTGGGCGGCCGTGGCGCTGGTCAACCTGTCGGCGATGACCGTCTACCTCTGGCACCAGACGGCCATGATCGCGGTCACCGGGCTGGGCATGCTTGCGGGCCGCCCGCTGCCGGGCCTGCACACGGTGCCGGGGTCCGCCGCGTGGGTGGCCGTCCGGCTGGCCTGGCTGCCGGTGTTCGGGTGCGCCCTGGTGGTGTGCGTGGCGGCGTTCCGGCCGGACGGACGCAGATCCGGGGCGTCAGCCGAAGACGGCGTCGCGGGCCAGGTCGAGGGCCGTCAGGACGGCGCCCTGGAGCACCGCGTTGCCCGCCATCGTGCTGGGTCGTACCTCCGCGGGAGCGGGTGAGAGCGCTCTCAGACGCCCGGACACCAGGGCGGCCAGCGTGTCGCCGCCGGCGCGGCCCGTGGCGCCGCCCAGCACCACCAGCCCCGGGTCGAGGATGGTGACCAGCGCGGCCGCGCCCTTGGCGATCCGGCCCGCCAGCACCTCCGGGGGCAGGCCGCGGGCGACCTCGGCGGTCACCTGATCGCAGTACGGCCTCCCGTCCACCTCCAGGAAGCCGATCTCGCCCGCGCCGCCCGAGACGCCCCGCCGCAGCCGGCCGCCCAGGACGACCGCGGCGCCCACCCCGTCGTCCAGCCAGAGCAGCACGAAGTCCTCGCTCCCCGCGGCCGCGCCGTTCCGCAGCTCGGCGACGGCGGCGAGGTTCACCTCGTTCTCCAGGGTCACCGGCACTCCGAGGCGCCCGCGCACGTCGTCCGGGAGGCCGGGACGCCAGCCTGGCACGTCGTTCGGGGCCCCCAGGTCACCGCTGCGCGGGTCCACGAGGCCGGGCGCCCCGATCACGACGGCCTCCAGCGCCCGCCCGGACGCGGCCTCCGTGATCGCCCCCGCGACGAGGCCGGGCAGATCCGCGGCAGGCCCGGAAGGGGCCAGGGGTGTGATCTCGCGGGTGGACGTCCCCACGGTGTTCCCCGTGATGTCCGCCACCGTGGCGTGGACGGCCGAGCGGCGCACGTCCACCCCGGCCACGTGGGCGCGGCCCGCCACGATCCCGTACAGCCGGGCGTTGGGGCCGCGCCGGTCCTCGCCGTACTCGCCCGTGACCTCGATGAGGCCGCGCTCCATGAGCCGTTCGATGAGGTCGGACACCGTCGGCCGGGACAGGCCCGTGAGCGCGCGCACCTGGGGAGCGGTCAGGGGCCCGCGCTGGAGCAGCAGGTCCAGGGCCAGCCGGTCGTTGATGGCGCGAGCCAGCGACGGGGTCGCGCCATCGCCGGCGTGTTCGCCGTGCACGGCGCCGTCGCCGGCAGCCTGGCCACCCGCATCCCCTGGATCCAGGACCACCTCGCCCTCGACCCGAGCACGCTCGGACTCGCCCTGCTGTGTCCCCCGATCGGCGCCGTCCTCGGCATGCCCTGGCCGGACGGCTGGCGCACCGCGTCGGTGGGCGCGCCGCCACCCGGCTCCTGCTCCCCCTCTGGTGCTCGGGGCTGGCCCTTCCCGCGCTGTCGCCCGCCCCCGGCTGGCTGTTCGCGGCCTTCCTCGTGTCCGGCGTGGCCGCCGGGACGTGCGACGTGATTATGAACGCGCAGGCCGTCGTCCTGGAACGCCGCCTCGGACGCTCGATCATGTCCGGGCTCCACGGCATGTGGGGTGTGGGGAGCCTGGTGGGAGGCGGCGCCGGCACCCTGGCCGCGCAGGCGGCCCTCGACGCCCGGCTCCACCTCGGAGGCGCGGCCCTCGTGCTGCTCGCCGTCGGGAGGGTCGCCGGACGTGGCCTCCTGCCCGGCGACGGGCCACGGGCCGTGGTCCCGGGCGACGGCCGGGCGCCCTCGGGGCCGCGGTTCGCCCTGCCCTCGGGGGGCCTGGTGGTCATGGGGATCATCGGGTTCTGCGCCACCTTCGCCGAGGGGGCCGGCGCGAACTGGGCCGCCGTCTACCTCATCGACGTCACCGGCGCGGGCCCGGGACCGGCCGCGGCCGGCTACACGACCCTCATGCTCTGCATGGCGGGAGCCCGGCTGATCGGTGACCGGGTCGTCCGGCGGGTCGGGCCCGTGACGGCCGTGCGGGCGGGTGGCGTCCTGGCCGTCGCGGGCGGCGCCGTCGTCGTCGCCTCCCGCGCGCCGCTGGCCGGCGTGGCCGGGTTCGCGCTCATGGGGGCGGGGGTCGCGGTGATCATGCCGCTGGTCATCGCGGCGGCCGGCAGGACGGGCACGACACCCGGGGCCGGGGTCGCGGGCGTCGCGTCGATCACGTACCTGTCGGGGCTGACGGCGCCGGCGGTCACCGGGTGGATCGCGGGCGCCGTCTCCTACCCGGTGGCGTTCGCCGTGATCACCGCCGTGGTGGCGCCGGTGACCCTCCTCGCGCCGGCCCTCCGTGAGAAGGACCCTGACTCCCGGACGGACCGGGAGCCGGGCCCCGGCTCTCAGCGGCCCGAGATCAGGTCGGCGAGGCGGGCGTAGGCAGAGGTCGTCGTGCCCCGGTCGTTCTCGTGGCGGTCGGCCGCCCGGTACAGCGCGTAGATCAGCTGCACCCCCGTCCAGCGCAGCGGCTCCGGCTCCCACTGCCGCACCTGCCGCCCGACCCACGGCAGCGCCGTCAACTCCGTGTCGCGCCGCAGCACCAGGTCGCGCAGCGTACGGCCGGCCAGGTTCGTCGTGGTCACGCCGCTGCCCACGTAGCCGCCCGCCCAGCCGAGCCCCGTCGCGTGGTCGAGGTGGACGGTCGAGCACCAGTCGCGCGGCACGCCCAGCACCCCGCACCACGCGTGCTGCACCCGGGCGTCGGCCGCGGCCGGGAACAGCTTGACCAGCATCCGCCACAGCAGCGCCACCGTGGACGCCTGGGTGGCGCCGCGGTGGTCGGTGCGCGAGCCGTACCGGTAGGGCACGCCGCGCCCGCCGATGGCGATCCGGTCGTCGGCCGTCCGCTGGGCGTAGATGTAGGCGTGGGCCTGGTCGCCCAGCAGCTCGCTGCCCGACCAGCCGATGTGCTTCCACACCTCGGCCGGCAGCGGCTCGGTCACGATCATGGAGCTGTTCATCGGCAGCCACTGCCGGTGCTGGCCGTCGAGGCTGGCGGTGAAGCCCTCGGTGGCGCGGATGACGTAGTCGGCCCGGACCGTGCCCCGGGTGGTGACCGCCGCGGCCCGCCCGCCGCCCCGGCGGGGCAGGATCGCGGTGACGGTCGTGTCCTCGAAGACGTCCACGCCGAGCTCCACCACGGCCCGGGCCAGGCCGAGGGCGAGCTTGGCCGGCTGGATGCGGGCGCAGTGCGGCGAGTAGGTGGCCTCCAGCGTGCCGGCGACCTGGAGCCGTTCCCGCTGCTCGTCGCGGTCGAGCGGCCGGACGTCGTCCTCCCCGTACCCCCAGGCGCGCAGCTCGGCCGTCTCGGCGCGCAGCCGCCGCCGCTGCGCCGGGTTGGTGGCGACGTGCATGACGCCGCCCTTGTGGAGGTCGGCGTCGATGCCCTCGTCGCGGGTCACCTCGATGACCTCGTCCACCGTGCGGAACATCTCGCGCTGCAGGTCGATCATGGCCTGCCGGCCGCGCGCCTTGGCGTGCCGCTTGCGCGACCCGGCGAACTCGGCCGACAGCCAGCCACCGTTGCGCCCCGACGCGCCGAACCCGGCGAACTCCCTCTCGAGGACCGCCACGCGCAGCCCGGGGTCGGCCTTCTTCAGGTAGTACGCGGTCCACAGGCCGGTGTAGCCGCCGCCGACGATCGCCACGTCGTAGTCGCGGTCGCCCGGCAGCGGGGCGCGCCGGGCGGGCGTCCCGGTCTGCCGGAACCAGAAGGAGACGCCGCCGTTGGCGAAGTCGGCGGTCAGCGGCACGCCGGGCTTCACGGCGCGCTCACGGCGCCGGTGCGCCGCCCCTTGGCCCGGGACGGAAGGGTGGAACAGCGGGTCACTCTGATCTCCTGGTTCTTTCGGTCGGGTCGGGGGGTCGGACGGTGTCCCGCTTTCCTCTTCGGCCGCGCCGGGCGGGCGGCCCGGAGCGGTGGCGCAGGTGCGCCCCCGTGCTCCGGTGGTGCAGGTTCATGCCCCATGGAAACGTGGCCATGCCGAGCATGGGGTCAGGTGGCCGGGGTGGGCGGGCTCACCACCCACAGGACCTCGGCGGTGTGCTCGCCGTCGTTGGCCACGCGGTGGGGGACCGAGGTGCGGTACTCCACGCTGTCGCCGGGGCCGAGGACGTGCCGGGTGGCCTCGCCGGGCGGCCCGAGCCAGAGCGTGACCTCGCCGCGGATCACGAGCAGGATCTCCTGCGAGTCGCCGTGCGTGTACGGCTCAGCTCCGGTGGAGGAGCCCGGGTCGAACTCCCCGGCGTACATCTCCAGGTTGCGCAGCGGCCGCTGGGAGATCAGGTACTTGCGCGCGCCCGGCCCGGCGGGCAGCTCGGGACGCCCGGAGCGGGGCACCACCCGGTGCCCCACCTGGTCGTCCTCGCTGAACAGGTCGGCCACGGTGACGCCGAGGGCGAGCGCGATCCGGCGCAGCATGCCGACGCTCGCGCCGGCCTGGCCGCGTTCGAGCTGGCTGATGAAGCTGGCGCTGGCGCCGGCCTCGCCGGCGAGCCCGCGCACGGTCATCCGGCGCATGGTGCGGTACGCGCGGACGCGGGCGCCCAGGCGCGCCGTCTCCGACTCGCTCATCGAACCCCTCGACCGGCTGGACTGAACAAGTTGTTAAGTGGCAACGAAAGGACCGTACAGAGACCGGAGAAAGCCCAGCAAGGGGCCCCGGCATAACGAGTCCGCAACGCGGCCGGAGCACGGGCAGGCGTCTGCCCCGCCCGGATCCGGGTAGGGACGCCGCCATGGCTCGCATCGCATCGGAATCCCTGGTCGAACGGCTCGCCGAATGGGGTGTCGACACCGTCTTCGGCATGCCCGGCGACGGCATCAACGGCATCATGGAGGGCCTGCGCCGCCATCGCGACAAGGTGCGCTTCGTCCTCGTCCACCACGAGGAGGCCGCGGCGTTCATGGCCACCGGCTACGCCAAGGCCACCGGGAGGATCGGCGTGTGCCTGGCCACCTCGGGGCCCGGCGGCATCCACCTGCTCAACGGCCTGTACGACGCCAAGCTCGACCACGCGCCCGTGCTGGCGATCACCGGCATGCAGGAGACCGCCGTGCTCGGCACGGGCTACCAGCAGGAGGTCCACCTCGATCGGGTCTTCGAGGACGTGGCCGAGTACAACATGATGGTCACCAACCCTGAGCAGCTCCCGGCCGTGGTGGACCTCGCGGTCCGCACCGCCTACGCCCGGCGCGGCGTCGCCCACCTCACGATCCCCAACGACGTCCAGGTGGCCGAGGACGGGGAGGCGCCGTTCGCGCACGTCGGGCCGGTGCGCGCGCCGCAGTCCACCGCGGCGTACCTGCGCCCGCCGGGTGTGCCGCGGCAGGAGCACCTCGACGCGGCGGCCGAGCTGCTCAACGCCGCCGAACGGCCCGCCCTGCTGGTCGGCGCGGGCGCGCTGCACGCCCGCGAGGAGGTGCTGGCCGTCGCCGCGGCGCTCGGCGCGCCCGTGGTCAAGACGCTGCCCGGCAAGGCCGTCATCCCGGACGACTCGCCGTACACGACCGGCGGCATCGGCCTGCTCGGCACCCGCCCGAGCGAGGAGCTCATGGACGACGCCGACGCGCTGCTCATGGTCGGCACGAACTACCCCTACACCAAGTACCTGCCCCGGCCGGAGAAGGTGCGGGTGGTGCAGATCGAGGCCGATCCGGCCCGCGCGGGGGCGCGCATGCCCACCGACGTGCCCATGGTCGGCGACGCCCGCGACGCCCTGCGGGCGCTGCTGCCCCTGCTGAACGCGCGGGACGATCTCTCCCACCTGCGCGCGTACCAGAAGAGGACGGCCGCCTGGCGCTCCGACATGGAGGCGCTGGAGAATCCCGAGCGCGACCCGATCGCGCCGCAGTACGTGGTGTCGGTGCTCGACGACCTGGCCGCCGGCGACGCCATCATGACGTGCGACAGCGGCACCATCGCCACCTGGGCCGCCCGCCACTGGACGATCCGCGACGGCCGCGAGTTCTACCTGTCGGGCAACCTCGCCTCGATGGCGCCCGGCCTGCCGTACGCGATCGCCATGCAGCACGCCCACCCGGGCCGGCAGGTGATCGCGTACGTCGGCGACGGCGGCTTCGCCATGCTCATGGCCGAGTTCCTGACGGCCGCCCGCCACGGACTGCCGGTCAAGGTCGTGATCAACAACAACAACTCCCTCGGCCAGATCCTGTGGGAGCAGATGGTGCTCGGCTACCCCGAGCACGGCGTGCGCTTCCCCGACCCCGAGCCGGACTACTCCGCGTGGGCCGTCTCGTGCGGCGGGTTCGGCGCGAAGGTGACGAAGCCAGGCGACGTCCAGGGGGCGATCGGGGCGGCCCTCGCGCACGACGGGCCCGCGCTGGTGGACGTGGCGGTGAACCCGAACGAGCCGCCCATGCCCGGCAAGGTCACCTACGAGCAGGCCAAGAAGTTCGCCCAGGCCTTCCTCAAGGGCCAGCCGCACAAGGCGGCCATCGCCACCACCCTGTTCAAGGACCGGATCGAGAAGTTCGGCGATTGATCACGAAAGATCGCTGAAGGGTGCGAAAGCGCCGCCCCTTGCGTCACTTTTGGCAATACTTGCACCATGGCGAACGAAAGGGCGAATGAAGGGGCGTTGAATGCACGATGACCTGCAGGCCACCATCGAGAGCCTGGTCGAGGAGTACGGCCGGCAGTTCCGCGAGGTCAACGAGGCACACGCCCGCCTCAGCGAGGTCACGGCGACGGTCTCCAACGGCGACGTGACCGTCACGGCGGGCCCGCAGGGCAGGATCGACGAGATCGTCTTCCACCCCCGCGTGTACGGCCGGCTGTCGCCCACGGAACTGGCCCGGGCCGTCCAGGAGCAGATCGCCAGGGCCCAGGCCGAGGTGGCCGAGCGGTCGCACGAGATCATGGCCCCGCTCATGCCCGAGGGCCTGGACGACGAGGACCTGGCGGGCGGCGCCTTCGACCTGGGCGCGCTGTTGCCGGACCCGCCGGTCCCGCCCGCCTCCGGCCGTCACGGACAGGAGGGCCGCCGTTGAGCGGGTGGGCCGAAGGGTTCGACGTCGCCTGGGCCCGCATGCGCCGGGCCGGCTCCTGCTGGAGCGCCCCCGCGGAACGGCTGCGCGAGGCGCGCGGGCTGGTGGACGGCGTGCTCGCCGCCGCCCCGTGGGGCCAGGACCAGTACGGTCAGCAGTTCGCCGCCGACTTCGCCACCCGGCTGGACGGCCTGGCCGGAGGCTGCGAGCAGGGCGCCCGGAGCATGGACGACCTGGAGGAGCAGGTCGACACGGCCGCCCGCACCTACCAGCGGGTCGACCAGCCGTACCGGCGGACCTGACGCGTGGACCTGCGTTCGCTGCTCGGCCCCGTCTTCCCGATCGTGGAGCCGTTCCTCGGCTGGGTCGTCGGCATGGACTATCCCGAGACCGACAGCCGGCAGTGCCTGGACCAGGCCCGCGTCCTGCGCGCGGCGGCCAAGCTCTGCCGCACGGCGGGCACCGAGGGCGACGAGGCGCTCCGGCTCGTGCTCCAGTACGCCAAGGGTCCCGCCGCCGACGCGCTCAGCGGCCACTGGAAGCGGTACACCACCGAGGACCCCGCCTTCCTGGAAGCGCTGGCGGCCTCCAGCGAGGACGCCGCCGACCGGCTGGAGCGTTACGGCCTCGACAGCGACTACACGCAGAAGTACATCGCGCTGTGCCTCGTCCTGCTCGCCTTCGTGCTGCTGCGCACCCGGGCGCTCGCGCCGCTCACGGGCGGCCGGTCCCTGATGTTCGAGGGCCCCGCCTGCCGCCTCGCCCGCCTGAACGTCCGGATCGTCGCGAAGATGTTGCTGCTCAGCATCGCCTTCATGACCGGGCTGGACGCCGGGGTGCAGATCTGGCAGTTCGCCGAGGGCAAGCGGCACTCCTGGGACACGGACAAGACGGTGGCCGCCCTGGAGGGCGGCCTGCTCACCGGTCTCGCCTTCGTGGCGCTGGGCGCGGGGGTGGTCCGGCTGGGCGGCCCCAGGCTGCTCGGCAGCGGGGTGCTCAAGGCCGACATGACCTCCCGCGAGCGGGTCGCCGCCTGGCTCACCCACACCATGGGCGGGGTCGCGACCCAGAGCGCCGTCGCCTCGGCCATCGGCTCGGTGCCCATGCTCATGGAGTCGGGGCAGCTCACCGCGGAGAACCTGGCCAAGGCGCTGGTCTCGGGGTTCGTCGGGGGCATCGACGGCCGGGTGGGCCGCCCCGACCACGCCTCGCTGAAGACGGGCGCCGGCTACGACCTGCCGCTGCTGGGGGAGGCGCCCCGGCTGGGGGACGCGCCGCTTGCCCACAAGCCCTCCCCGGACAAGGGTCTGACCGACCGCAGCCTGGCCGACTCTGGCCTGGCCGACCCGAGCATGGCCGGCAAGGCCGACCGTGGCACGGCCGGCTTCGGTTCGCCGGACAAGGGCCTGGCGGGTGAGGGCCCGGGCGGGACGACGCTCGCCGGGGCGGGGCACACGCCGAAGGCGGATCCGCACGTGGGCGTCACCCCGCGGGCGGAGGCGCCCGTGTCCGGCGGGGACCGCGTGCTCGCGGACGCCGGCGTCTCCTACCACTTCGGCGCCGAACGCCCCGACCCGCCCGGCGGCGTCCCGCACGACGGCGCGCCCGGCGGTCACCACGGGGCCGATCACCCCGGGGCCGGTCGCCACGAGAGTGGGCGCGGGGTGCTCGAACTCACCGACACGCACCGGGAGGTCGTCCGCCAGTCCAGGCTCGAGGTCGACGCGGGCCTCTGGTACCGCGAACCTGGTGGGCGCGCCCTGCCCACGGCCGACATGCGGCTGCTGCGCCACACCGAGGGCATCGTGGACGTGGGCATCAGGGCCGACCGGGACGGCTTCCTCGTGGGCGACCGGCGGCTGTCGGCCCGCGACCTCGGCGCGATGCTCGCCCACGACCCGAAGGTGATGGCCGACCCGGACGCCAAGATCCGCCTCATCGCGTGCGACGTCGGCCAGAACCGGGCCGCGCTCCAGGAGATCGCCGACATCACCGGCCGGACGGTCGTCGCCGCCGACAAGTACGTCTACATCGGCGCCGACCGGCTGCCCCACACGGGCGGCGTCCCCGAGTACCGGCCCGACGGCCGTCCCGTCTTCCGCGAGGACGGGAACTGGCACCACGTCCAGCCGGAGCGGCCGCACGAGCAGCCGGCCGTCCCGATGGAGGTGCCCCGGCAGGCGCGCGAGCTGCCACAGGGGCCGATCGACGAGGCGGCGCTCAAGGAGCGGCTGAAGCGGGAGCGGCCCAAGGTGGACTACCTCGACGCCGGCCAGCACGGCGTGGTGCAGACCTACCGTTTCTACTCCGACGGCCTGGTCCTCATCCGCAAGCTTCACACCTACGGCCAGGTGACGCTGCTGAAGGATCTGCTCGCCTCCCTCGTCGGCCGCGCCATCGGCGCGTCGGTGCCGCACATCGTCCGCGACCCCACCAACCGCGAGGCTGTCTTCATGCAGGTCGTGGACGGCACCCCCGTGGAGAGGCTGTCCGCCGGTGAGCTGGAGCGCTATCTGTCCAGTGAGGCGGGCAAGCGGCTCGGCCTGCTGGACGCGCTGGTCTCCAACACCGACCGCCGGCGCCTCAACTGGCACGCCCACGGACGGGACCAGCTGACCGGACTTGACCTCAGCCGGTCCTTCTCCTTCAAGGAGGACAGAGTCGAGTTCGCGCAGAACGACTTCTCCCACCATTACATGGACCCCGAAGGTGGCTGGATCGACAACGGGCTCACCCGCGCCGAGATGGAGACCATCACCGACCAGATCACGGCTTTGCGGCCCGAGTTCGAGCGGCTGCGCCGCCTCCACTGGTACGAGGACATGCTGGACAACCTCTACCAGGTGAGCTGGCACGCCATGGGCGACGCGCCGGGCCCGGCCTCGCCCGCCCACCACTTCGGCTACACCGACGCCCCCGCGGTCTTCGACGGCATCCGCGACCAGGCGCAGGCGATCTTCCAGACGCGGTGGCGGGTGGCGGACGTCGTGCCGCTCCTGCTCGACTCCGGGGGGAGCCGCCGGGGGTTCGGCCTGGAGCTGGAGTACAGCCTGCCCGGGGTGCCGAAGGAGCAGCACGCCGCCGTCAACGAGCGGATCGCCCGCGCCCTCCACGACGCCGGCCTCAGCCACGATCGGCAGGTCCTCGACCACCACGTCGGCCACGAGCGGGGCTACGGCGAGGACGCGACAGGCTGGTGGGTCGAGACCGAGCGGACGAACTCGGTGGCCGGTGAGGTGGTCTCGCCGATCCTGCGCGACACGCCCGAGACCTGGCGCAGGCTCGCCCAGGTGGTGGAGATCATCCGCGCCCACGGGGGTGAGGTCGGGCCGGGCGTGGGCGGCCACATCCACGTCGGCACGCCCGATTACCGCACCGTGGTCAACTACCTCAAGCTCCTCGACAACGTCCGGGCCAACCAGGACGTCCTGTACCGGCTGGCGCAGAACCCGCTCGCCGAGGGCGGCCTGCACCGGGGATACAAGCACTGCGTGCCCAACGTGCCCCGCCCCGGCCTCAGGCCGTACCATTTCGGGGCGCTCGCCGAGGCCAACGACGCCACGATGGCGGTCAGCATGACCACGGTCCACGGGCGGATCGACGACCACGTCCAGTTCCGGCTGTTCGACGGGACGCTGGAGCCCGGCGTCATCCAGGCGCAGGCGCGCCTCACCCTCGCCCTCGCCGACGGCGCGCCGGCCGGGCTCGGCGAGGGGCAGGCGCCCGAGCTGCTGGGCCACCACCGGGAGCACGGCGACGACTCCGAGTCGTTCCGCCGCCTGCTGGACGGGCTGCCGCTGCGCGACATCGACAAGGAGCAGCTCATCAGCCTGTACGCCATCACGAACTGGCAGCCGTCCGTGCTCGAACGCTACAGCTCCAGGAGACAGGGATGATCAAGGTGGCGCGCGTGTTCGACGGGGTGAGGGACGGGGTGCCGTACTTCGAGCCCGGGCATCCCCGCGTGCCGGAGGCGGACGAGCGGCGGCGGCTGGCCCGCTACCTGGAGGCCGGCACGCCCTTCCTGGCGACCACCGGTCTCGACGTGGACCGCGTCGACCCGGGACGCGGCCAGGTGGTGCCGGTGAGCTTCCGCACCGACGGCGTCTACGTCTGGACCGACACGGTCACCTACTACCTGCGCACCCACCTCCTGCGGCCGGACCCCGAGCTGTGCGCGCACATCGCCGCCGCCGGGTACGCCTGCCCGCCGGTCGGCACGGAGGAGGCGGCCCGCGTCCTCGCCGAGTTCCAGCGTTTCTCCCAGGAGGCGTGAACGCGGGTCAGGCCCGCTGCCCCGGGGCCGCCGGCCGGCCCGCAGGTCCTCCAGCAGGCCAGGAACTGGGCGCGGTGGGAGCTGGGCTCGTCCACCGGCGGCGGCCACGGCACCTCGGCGGCGCCGTCGGCCGGGGTGTAGGTCCAGTTGGCTCCAGTCGCCGAGCAGCTCCAGCAGCAGGTCCATCTGGTGGATGCCGAGGCCCATCGCGGGGCCGCCGCCCTCGGTCTCCCAGCGTCCCCGCCAGGGCACGGCGTAGTAGGCGTCGTCGCGGAACCAGATGGTCTGGCAGTGCGCGACGTACGCGGCGCCGAGCGCCCCCTCGGCGATCAGCCGGCGCAAGTGCTGCGAGCTGGAGCCGAACACCGCTGCTAAAACACGATCGCCGCGTAGGGCCCGCCCTCCCGCTCGGCGGCGAGCATGGCGTCGTACTCGGCCAGCGACAGGCACGGCGGCTTCTCGCACCACACCCACGCCCCGGCGCGCAGCGCGGCCGCCGCCTGGGCGCTGTGCAGGGCGGGCGGGCTGGTGATGACGACGAGGTCCGGGCGCGTGTCCGCGAGGGTCCGGTGGAGGTCGTCCGAGGCGTACGGCAGGCCGAGCTCGGCGGCGAACGCCTTGGCCAGTTCATCGGTGGCGTCCACGACCGCGACCACCTCCACGGGGACCGCCGGGCCGCTCCGGTGCCCGGCCCTCCACCAGCACCGGACCGTCCTGACTCGATCCTCACTGCCGTTGTTGACGCCGTCGCAGGCGCGGGCTACCGTCGTCTCAAAATCTAAAGGAAACTTTACTAATAGTTTCCTGTGGATCCCTCCCATCCCACCCCCCAGACACCGGATGCCGGAGAATCATGAGACACAGACCGCTCAGCAAGGTCCTGGCGGGGGTGGCGGCGCTCCTGCTGCCGCTGACCGCCGCCGTCGCCGTCCCGCCCGCCGCCCAGGCCGCCCCCGCGATCAGCGCCCGGGCCGCCGCCTTCCTCGCCGACTGGGCGCCGAACGTCGCCTACGCCACCGGCGCCCGCGTCACCTACAACGGCGTCACCTACGAGTGCATCCAGGGCCACACCTCCCAGACCGGCTGGGAGCCGCCCAACGTGCCCGCCCTCTGGAAGCCGGTCACCGGAGGCGGCGACACGCAGGCGCCCAGCGCGCCGGGCAATCTCCGTTCGACCGGGGTGTCGTCGAGCAGCGTGTCGCTGGCGTGGAGCGCCTCGACGGACAACGTGGGGGTGACCGGCTACGACGTGTACCGGGGGAGCAGCCGGGTCGCGACCGTGGCCGGGACCTCGTACACCGACTCGGGGCTGGCCGCGAGCACGTCGTACACGTACACGGTGCGGGCGCGTGACGCGGCCGGCAACGTGTCGGCGGCGAGCCCGGCCGTGACCGCCACCACCACCACGGGCGGTGGCGGAGGCGGTGACAAGCTGCTCGGCTACTTCGTCCAGTGGGGCGTCTACCAGCGCGGCTACCACGTCAAGAACATCGACACCAGCGGCTCGGCCGCCAAGCTCACCCACATCAACTACGCGTTCGGCAACGTGCAGAACGGGCAGTGCGTGATCGGCGACAGCTACGCCGACTACGACCGGTTCTACAGCGCCGCCGAGAGCGTCGACGGCGTCGCCGACACCTGGGACGCCGGCGCGCTGCGCGGCAGCTTCAACCAGCTGCGCAAGCTCAAGAAGAAGTACCCGAACCTCAAGGTGCTGTTCTCCTTCGGCGGCTGGACCTGGTCGGGCGGCTTCACCCAGGCCGCGGCGAACCCCGCGGCGTTCGCCGACTCCTGCTACCGGCTCGTCGAGGACCCGCGCTGGACCGACGTGTTCGACGGCATCGACATCGACTGGGAGTACCCGAACGCCTGCGGCCTCACCTGCGACAGCAGCGGCCCGGCCGCGTTCCGGAACCTCATGTCGGCGCTGCGCTCCCGGTTCGGCTCCGGCAACCTGGTCACGGCCGCCATCACCGCCGACGGCACCTCCGGCGGCAAGATCGACGCGGCCGACTACGGGGGCGCCGCCGCGTACGTCGACTGGTACAACGTCATGACGTACGACTACTTCGGCGCCTGGGCGGCGCAGGGGCCGACCGCCCCCCACTCGCCGCTGACCTCCTACGCCGGCATCCCCACCGCCGGCTTCTACTCCGACAACGCCATCCAGAAGCTCAAGTCCAAGGGCGTCCCGGCGGGCAAGCTGCTGCTCGGCATCGGCTTCTACGGCCGCGGCTGGACCGGCGTCACCCAGGCCGCGCCCGGCGGTACCGCCTCCGGCCCCGCGCCCGGCACGTACGAGCAGGGCATCGAGGACTACAAGGTCCTCAAGACGCGCTGCCCGGCCACCGGCACGGTCGCCGGCACCGCGTACGCCTCCTGCGGCGGCCAGTGGTGGAGCTACGACACGCCGGCCACGATCGGCGGCAAGATGGGCTACTCGAAGGACCAGAGCCTCGGCGGCGCGTTCTTCTGGGAGCTCAGCGGCGACACGACGGGCGGCGAGCTGATCACGGCCATGCGCGACGGCCTCGGCTGACGCCCGGGTGAGCAGGAGGGGCCGGTCCGCCACCTCGGGGACCGGCCCTTCTCAGGACGGCCGCTGGAGCAGGCGTACGGCCTCGTCGTGGGTGTCGCGGACGGTCAGGGGCGCGGGACTGAGCGCGTCCAGGCGGCGCCGGAAGTCCACGGTCAGGCCGGTCAGCACCATGGCCCCGGCCTTGGCGCCGTCCACCTGCTGCTGCGCGGTGATCAGCGCGGCGACGCCCATCGCGTCCCAGAACGTCACCGCGCCCAGGTCGAGCAGTAGCCGCGGCTCGGGGCCGGCGGAGACGATCTCGCGGACGACTCCGGCGAGCTCCTGCGCGGCCTCGTCGCCGAGTGTCCCGGACAGCTCCAGCACGATGTGCGAGCCCCGGTCGTGGCGGGTGAGGCCGAACGGCTCGCCGTGCCCGTCCGGCGGCAGGGCGAAGTCGGCGACGGCGACGGTGCCCTCCGGCCCGGAGCCGATCGTGAACCGGTCGGGCAGGAAGCGGGCGATCCACAGCCCGTGCCCGTGCTCGACCGGCCAGCGGGCGGCGTCGGGCATGGGGGCCCGCCGCGTCTCACCGCCGGCCTGCCCGGTGACGGGGCCGCAGTCGCCGACCTGGCCGGCGGGGCGCGTGGCCAGGGCCGGGCCCGCGTCGCTGATCTCGCACCGCAGCATGTCGCCCACCCGCCAGATCCGCACCCGGCCCGTCCCCGCGCCGTGGACCACCGCGTTGGTCGCCAGCTCGTGCACGGTGATCACCAGGTCGACGGCCCGGCCGCCGGGCATGCCGGCGTGCGTGGCGTGCGCCTCCAGCGTGGCGCGCAGCGCGTACAGCAGGTCGGCGTCGAACCCCTGGTCGAGGATGAGGCGCCGCTGGTCCTGGGTGGTGGGCGGGGTGTTCACGGACTCGTCATCGACCATGGCCGGTCACCAGACTGATCCCGGGAAGGCCGCCGGCCCCCAGGAGCACGAATCTCGACGCCGTGATCCGGCTGCAGCGCAGGTCCACCTTGCGGTCGGGGGCGACGCTCCGCGCCGCCTCCAGGATCATGCGGGCGCTGGACAGGTCGATGAACGTCAGCTCCGCCATGTTGATGGTGATGTCGCTCTCTCCCCGGATCGCCTCGGTCAGCGCCATCCTCAAGGGGTCCTCGGCGGTCCGGTCCATCTGGCCGGCCAGCCGGATGCCGGGTGGCGCGTACTGGCGGCATATGCGTAGCAGCGGGGAGCTGTGGTAGGTCGCGGCGGCCACCGAGCGGGTGTGGAACGGCGACACCGAGGCCAGGGTGACCGGGTCGAAGCGGTCGCGGTCGTACTGGCACAGCACCGAGACCGTCGTGTCGGCCAGCGCGGTGGCGATCTCCTTCTCGAACGCCGGCAACTGCTCGATCCCGCTGATCGGCCGCAGCGCCCAGCCCATGTCGAGCGCCACGCGCAGCCCGGAGTAGCCCTCGCTCGCGGTCAGGTCGATCTGGTCGCGCAGCCAGCCCATCGCGTGCTCCACCGCGAACGCCTGCCCCGACAGCAGGCCGTCCTGGCAGGCCAGGACCTCCATCCGGCCGGCGGCGGTGGCGGAGCGCACGGAGATCCCGCGGCGGCCCAGCTCGGTCAGCGCCTCCTGCGGCTCCTCCGACAGCCACACCACCCGCAGCCCGCCCGACAGGCCGTCGCGCACGAACGCCGCGGTCAGGTCGAGCAGCTCCTCGGGCTCGCCGAAGGTCAGGCACGCGTGATCGTTGACCCTGAGGTCCGTGATCTGAACTTCGGCGTCAACCGTCACAGCGTCACCCATCTCCTCGCGGCCACCGCCGCGCCCCGTACCGCCGGAGACTCCAGGGTAGTGACCGGCGGCAATCCCCCACACCTCCCGGTCGGAACGTCCGCCGGGCGCTCGCGGGGCCTCCCCGGCCCGTACCCGTGCCCACCCTGCCGCGGCCCACACCTGCGCCGCGAACCGGCGGCCCGGATCGGGCGCCGTCCATCACCGTCATCCGCGCAGATCGTGCGATCGGTGACCTACGCGGTGAGCGACGACACCGACGTGGGTCACCACAGCTCGATCGAGCGGGCGAAGATGCCCGCCACGTCGTCCTCGGTGACCGGCAGGGGAGCGGTCGCGAGCAGGCGCTGCTGCCGCATCGTGCCCTCGGCGAGCGCGCCGACGTCGCCCGGTCCGTACCCGACGGCGCCGATCCCGTTGGGCACGCCGACGTCGCGCATCAGGTCGATGAGGACGCCCGGCAGGAACTCGGCCGGATCGGACGGCTCCTCCCGGTCCGGGGCGAGCAGTCGCGCGGCGCGCAGGTGCCGTTCCGGCGCCGCCGCGAATGTGAACCGGAACGCCTCCGGCGCCGTGAGCGCGACGGACATGCCGTGCGGCACCATCGGCTCGTCACCGGGATAGTCCTTGGGGCGGAAGTCGCGCACCCGCCCCGCGATCGGGTAGGCGTTGGCGTGCGGGATGTGCACGCCGGCGTTGCCGAAGCCCAGCCCGGCGAACGTCGCGGCCAGCGCCATCTCGCCGCGGGCCGCCGTGTCGCCGCCGTGGCGCACGGCCCGCCGGAACGCCCCGGCCAGCAGCCGCATGGCCTGCTCGGCCCACATGTCGGAGATCGGGTTGGCGCCGCAGTACGGCACGCGTTCCTCGGGACGCTTGCGCTCACTGGAGGTGTACCAGCGGGCGGTGTAGCTCTCGACCGCGTGGCAGAGGATGTCCATCCCGGCCGCGGCGGTCACTCCCGGAGGCTGGGTGAGCGTGAGACGCGGGTCCACGACGGCGAGCGACGGGCGCAGCGCGGCGTGGCTGATGCCGGTCTTGACCTTGAGCGACAGCACGTCGAGGACGCAGATGGTGGTGCTCTCCGCGCCCGTGCCGGTGGTCGTGGGCACGGCGACGAGCGGCTTGAGCGGCTCGGCGGGGGCCCGGCCGAGCCCGACCGGGGCGTTGACGTAGTCCATCAGCTCGCCGGGGTTGGTGAGCATCAGGTCGACCGCCTTGGCGGTGTCGATGCTGGAGCCGCCGCCGACGGCGACGAGCGCGTCCCAGGGACCGGTGGCGCGGGCGTGCGCGACGGCGGCCTCCAGGGAGGCGTCCGTCGGCTCGACGTGGACCTGGTCGTACACGTGGGCGTCGATGCCGTGGGCGCGGATCCCCTCGGCGATCCGGTGCGGTGCGCCGGTGGCGGCCACGCCGTGATCGGTGACGATCAGGACGCGCCGGACGTCGCCGTACCGGCTCAGGTCGAAGCCGATCTCGTCGGAGGCGCCGTCGCCGAACTTGAGCCGGGGCGCGCCGTAGGTGAAGACGGTCTCGGGGGTGACCGGAGGCGTGGTCGTCATGTCCGGTTCCCTACCCGTCGGCGGCCGTCGCCCGCGCATGGGTCCGTGGTCAGGTGGATGAGTAGGGTGTCGGCATGCGGGTGATCTGGCGGGTCTTGATGGTGTCCGCCGCTCTTGTCGGGATCGTCTGTCTGTCGTCCGCCATCCGCACGCCCTGGGTGTACTTCACCGCGCAGAGCAACGGCCTGCTCGTGCTCTACTACGGCTGGCGGCTGCTCGGCGGGCAGGGGCCGGCCGGGCTCAAGGGCGCCGTCACGCTCTACCTCACGATCACCGGCCTGGTCGCGCACTTCTACCTGACGGGCGGGGGCGACCCGCTCCTCCTGCTCGACCGCGGGCCGCGCGGGATCGGCAACCTGCTGCTGCACTACGTGACGCCCCTCATGGCGGTCGCCGACTGGCTGGTGTGGGACCGCGACCGCCGGCCCTCGTGGGCCGCCCCGCTCACCTGGCTGGCCTTCCCCCTGGTGTACGCGGCGTTCGTGGTGGTCCGGGCGCCGTCGCTGCCGCCGGGCACGCGGCGCAGGTACGTGTACCCGTTCCTGGACGTGGGACGGCTCGGCTGGGACGGGTTCGCTATGGCGGTGGCCGTGCTGGCCGCGTGTTTCGTGGTGACCGGATACGCGCTGCTCGTCCTCCACCGGCTGGCGGGACGGCGCGCGCAGCCCGGGACTCTCGCCGAAGGGGATGCTCCGGGATGAGTGCGGCCGGGAAAGCAGAAGCCCCAGGCTTGCGGCCCGGGGCTTCGGTGCGATGTGTGGACGATACTGGGATTGAACCAGTGACCTCTTCCGTGTCAGGGAAGCGCTCTCCCGCTGAGCTAATCGTCCGTATTGAGTTGACACTCAGAGCGGAAGACGGGATTCGAACCCGCGACCCTCACCTTGGCAAGGTGATGCTCTACCACTGAGCCACTTCCGCATGGCGTTGCACTTTACTTTAGCGGATCCCGTGAGGGCCCGCCGCCTGCCGAGGTGGAGACGGGATTTGAACCCGTGTAGACGGCTTTGCAGGCCGCTGCCTCGCCTCTCGGCCACTCCACCAGGAGATCGAACTCCGAGCGGAAGACGGGATTCGAACCCGCGACCCTCACCTTGGCAAGGTGATGCTCTACCACTGAGCCACTTCCGCGTGTCTCCGGCGAAGTGCCGGCCACGGGAAAACCATATCGCCTCCTGGGAGTGCCCGCGCGCGTCCGGCGGCCTCCAGGCCGAATTCGCCGCCCGAATCGAGAGCGGATGCCGGCCGTTCACCGGACGGCCCCGCCCGGCACGCGGTCGTGTGCCGGGCGGCCGGCCGGACGCTCATCGGATCACGCGCACGTCCCGCGCCCGCACGAACGCCACCCGATGGCCGAGCTGGATCTGGTAGAACCGCCGCGTGCCCGTGACCATGACGTGCGCGTCCCGGTCGAAGGAGCCGCCCTTGAGGTACGAGCCCGGCAGGGTCTGTCCCAGCGTGTACCTCTGGCCGGGCCGGATCACGTACGCCAGTGGCGTGCGCTCCTGGTAGGAGACGCCCGTCCCCTTGTACGCCGGATGGCCGGGGTAGGCGCGGCCGTACACCCTGACGTCGTCCCCGCGCGGCGTCACCAGCGGCCCGGAGGCGGGGATCGCGGTCGGCGCCGCGGCCGGGTTGCGGAACCACGCCTTCAGACCCAGGTACCAGATCGCCGTCCAGTCGCCCCGCCGGTCGGCCACGGCGAAACGCTGGCCGGTGGAGGCGCGGGCGCTGTGGTCGTACACGCCGTACGTGCTGGCCTTGCCCACCCGCTTGCCGATGTCGTCGATCAGGGGCGCGTCGTCGCGCGGCTCGGTGCGCAGCCACACGGACGAGGCGCCGTGCGGCTCGCAGGCCCGCGCCGGCTTGTCCTTGACGCAGCCGGTGAAGCGGGGCTGGTTGGTGCCGTAGTAGGGCAGGATGATCACCGACTTGCCGGGGGCCGCGCCACCCGCCGCGGGCACGACGGCGGTGCCGGCGGACGCGGGCATGCCGGTGGTGCCGG
>NZ_JBFAIA010000038.1:0-52834 GCF_040654455.1 Nonomuraea sp. NPDC050691 | reverse complement strand
AGTCCCGCCGCCACGAACACCAGATAGGGGGTCAGCACGAAGAAGACGTGTCCCGCGCTCAGCACCCCTTGGGCCAGCTCGGCGCCTTCGAGGTGCCGTCCTTCCAGGTGTCCGTGGTCGACGCGGTCGGCGCGGGCGACACGTTCTGCGCGCAGCTCGCGCTCGGCCACGCGGCCGGCCTGCCCCTCGCCCAGGCGGTACGGCGGGCCTGCGCGGCCGGCGCCCTGGCCACCACCGCCCACGGCGCCCAGACCGCCATGCCCACCGCCGGCCAGGTGGAAAGGCTGCTCACCCATGCTTCATGACGGCCTCTGGCATCCCCGCCTGCTGCAGATCCTGGCCGCGGCGGGACACACCGACCTCATCGTGGTGGCCGACCCCGGCCTGCCCGTCCCACCCGGCGTCGAGACGGTGGACCTCGTCTGGCGCAGGGGCGAACCCGCCTTCCTGCCCGTACTGGAAGCGGTGCTCGGCGAGCTCGTCGTCGAGACCGCCTACGTCGCCGAGGAGTCGCCGCGCGGCTTCCTCGACGACCTGCTGACAACCGAACGCATTCCCCACACCCGCCTCAAGGAGCTCACCGGTCGGGCCCGCGCCGTCGTGCGGACCGGTGAGGCGACGCCGTACTCGAACGTCGTCCTCCGAGCGGGCGTTCCCTTCTGAAGGAGACACCACATGAACAAGAAGATCATCGCCGTGGCCGGTCTGGCCCTCGCGCTGACCGCCTGCGGCAAGGAGGGCGGCACCACCGCCGAGCCCGCCGCCGCCCCCAAGCCCGGCGAGAAGCCGGGCGTCTGCCTGGTGATGAAGTCGCTGGCCAACGAGTTCTTCCAGCAGATGCAGAAGGGCGCCGAGGAGCACGCCGCCAAGCGCGGCGACCTCACGCTCAGCGTCGTCGGCATCCAGAACGAGACCGACATCGACAACCAGGTCGCCGCCGTCGAGAAGTGCGTCACCCAGCAGGCCAAGGCGGTCGTGATCGCCCCCGCCGACTCCCGTGCGCTGATCGCGCCGATCAAGCGCGCCGTCGACGCGGGTGTGAAGGTCGTCAACATCGACGTCCAGCTCGACGAGGGCGCGATGAAGGCCGCCGGCATCGGCGACAAGGTGCCCTTCGTCGGCCCCGACAACCGGGATGGCGCCAAGCAGTCGGGCATGGAGCTGGCCAAGGCCATCGGCAAGGACGCCGAGGTCGTCATCCTGGAAGGCAACCCCGGCGCGGCCAACGCCGCCCAGCGCAAGGCCGGCTTCGAGGACGCGATCAAGGAGGGCGGCCTCAAGCTCGTCGACTCCAAGACCGCGCACTGGGAGACCGACGAGGCGCACACCGTCTTCGGCAACATGCTCAGCGCGCACCCGAACATCAAGGGCGTGCTGGCCGGAAACGACAACATGGCGCTCGGCGCGCTGAAGGCGATCGAGGAGCAGGGCAAGAAGGGCCAGATCAAGGTCGCCTCGTTCGACAACATCCCGGCCATCGCGCAGTACGTCAAGGACGGCTCCGTCGTGGCGACCCTCGACCAGTACGGCGCCCAGCAGGCCTCCAACGGCATCGACTACGCCATGAAGATGATCGCCGGCGAGAACTTCAGCGGCTGGCAGAAGACCGAGATCAAGCTCATCACCAAGGACAACGTCGGATGATGACGGTTACCGGCCTCGTCAAGCGCTTCCCCGGTGTGGTGGCGCTCGACGGGGTCGACCTCGACATCCGCGCGGGCGAGATCCACGCCCTCGTGGGGGAGAACGGCGCGGGCAAGTCCACGCTGGTCAAGGCCCTGGCCGGGATCCACGCGCCGGACAGCGGCACGATGACCTTCGACGGCGCGCCGTACACGCCGGCCGGCGCGGCCGACGGGCTGGCCGCCGGGATCTCGGTGGTCCACCAGGAGCTGGCGCTGCTGCCGTACCTCACCGTCGCGGAGAACCTGTTCCTGCGCGGGCTGCCGCGCACGGCGGGCGTCGTCGACAGGAAGCGGCTACGCGCGGACGCCGCGCGGCTGCTGGCCGAGGTCGGCCTGGACGTCGCGCCCGACACGCTGGTCGAACGGCTCGGCATCGCGCAGATGCAGCTGGTGGAGATAGCCAAGGCGATCTCCACCGACTGCAAGCTGCTCATCATGGACGAGCCGACCGCCACGCTCACCTCGCGCGAGGCCGGACGCCTGTTCGGCATCCTGCGCGCGCTGCGCGAGCGCGGCGTCGCCATCGTGTACATCTCCCACCACCTGCAGGAGGTGCTGGAGCTGGCCGACCGGGTCACCGTGCTGCGCAACGGGCGCAGCATCGACACCCGCGAGATGGCCGGCGTGACCGCGCCCGACCTGGTCAGGCTGATGGTGGGGCGTGACCTGGCCCAGGAGTACCCGGTCAAGCCGCCGACCGCGCTGGGGGAGGTGGCGCTGAAGGTGCGCGACCTCAAGGTCGCGGGCTTCGAGGGGCCGCTCTCCTTCTCGGTACGGCGCGGCGAGGTCGTGGGGCTGGCCGGGCTGGTCGGATCCGGTCGTACGGAGGCGATGCGCGGAATCTTCGGCGCAGACCCCGCCTCATCCGGAAATATCGAGCTTTACGGCGAGAAGGTGCACATTCGGCACCCCAAGGACGCGGTGCGGCACGGCATCAGCCTGCTCACCGAGGACCGCAAGTCGCAGGGCCTCGTCCTCGACCTGCCGATCAGCGCCAACGTCACGCTCGCCAAGCTGCGCGGATTCCTGCTGCGCTTCGGCCAGGAACGCTCCCTCTCCGAGGACCTCGGGCAGCGCCTGCACCTGCGCTCCGCGGGCGTCGGCCAGCACGTGCGCACCCTGTCCGGCGGCAACCAGCAGAAGGTCGTCCTGGCCAAGTGGCTCAACGCCGGGTCCGACATCCTGATCGTGGACGAGCCCACCCGCGGCATCGACGTCGGCGCCAAGTACGAGATCCACGAGCTGCTGCTCGGCCTGGCCGCCGAAGGCAAGGCCCTGCTCGTCGTCTCCTCGGACCTGCCGGAGCTGATGGGCATCTGCGACCGCATCCTGGTCTTCTCCCGCGGCAAGATCGCCGGGGAGGTCGCCAGGGCGGACTTCGACGCCGAGCACATCCTCACGCTCGCCTACTCGGGCTACCTCAAGAACGGTGAAACACAATGATCAAAAGGCTCGTGCTCGGCGAGGCCGGCATCGGTGTCGCCCTGGTGCTGCTCGCGGGCTTCTTCGTCATCGCGGCACCGAACTTCGCGACCGAGCAGAACCTGCGCAACATCATGACCCAGATCACCCTGAACACCGTGCTCGCCGTGGGCATGACGTTCGTGATCCTGGTCGGCGGCATCGACCTGTCGGTCGGCTCGGCGATGGCGCTGTGCGCGGTCGTGTCGGGCACCATGATGGCCGGATCCGGCTCCGCCGTGACGCTGCTCGGCGCGATCCTGGTGAGCGTGCTCGTCGGCGGCGTGGTCGGCTGGATCAACGGGTTCGTGTCAGAACAATGGCGGGTGCCGTCGTTCATCGTCACGCTGGCCATGCTCAACATCGCCCGCGGCGCCGCCGAGCGGTACACCGACGCCGCCACCATCTACAACCTGCCCGCCGCGCTCAACGACTTCGGCACCATCACGCTGCTGGGCGTCCCCGCGGTGTTCTGGGTCGCGCTGCTGCTGGCCGGGATCGGCTGGTTCGTGCTGTCGCGCACGGTCTTCGGACGGCTGATCTACGCCACCGGCAACAACGAGGAAGCCGTCCGCCTGTCTGGCCACAAGACCTCCCGCATCAAGATCGCCGCCTTCATGATCGCCGGCCTGACCGTGGGCATCGCGGCCATCCTGTACATGGCCAGGCTCAACATCGCCAGCCCGATCCTGGGCCAGGGCTACGAGCTCAACGCGATCGCCGCCGTGGTCATCGGCGGAGCCAGCCTGATGGGCGGACGCGGCTCGATGGCGGGCACGTTTCTCGGGGCATGCCTGCTCGGCGTCCTCACCAACGGATTGCTGCTCATGGGCGTCTCCGACTTCGAACGGCAGATCATCACCGGACTGGTGATCCTGGTGGCTGTGGTGCTGGACGCGTACCGGCTCCGCCTGGCCCGCAAGCTGGCCGTCACCCAGCCCGCGAAGGCCCCCACCCCGGTAACGGTCCCCTCCGCCTGACCAGCCCCCTGAGGCGAGGCGCTTCCCTTTGGGGCGCTTCGCTTTGGGGTGCTTCGCACAAAGGGCTTCGCCCTTGGGGCGCTTCGCGCCGGTGGGCTCAGGCGTTGCTTCCAGTCGGGCCACAGGCCCGACCCCTGGAGGGCCTCGCTCCGCTCGGACGCCTTCCCAACCACGCAAGCCGCCCAGTGGGCCAAGGACTGACAAGAGAAACGTGAGCCCCGTCGAGGCGGCGGCGCGAAGGCGATGGCCAGGCTCTGCTCAACTCTCGATGGAGCAGGCGGAACTGAATTGGTGTGTCACAGGGAAGTGGATAGGCGTCCATCCATCGCGGAGATCCCAGGCGAGGCGACCCCGGCGAGAGTATGATCCTTGAGTATGAGCGACAACAAGAAGCGGATCACCATCACCGTGGATCCCCACCTTGCCGCCTACGCCGAACAACTCGTCGACGCCGGCAAGGCCGAGTCCGTCTCGGCCGCCTTCAACGACGCCATGGCGGCCAAGCGTCGCCGCGAGCAGCACGCGCTGGCACTCCTGCGGGAACGTGCGGCGCAGGCTGATCCCCATCGAGTCGCCCGGTTGAGGAAGCACATCGACGCTCAGGCTCGCGCGCAGGGCTTCCAGGTGAGCACCGGTGAGTGACCATGTTCCCACGCCGTTCATCCTCGACGTCGGAGTTCTGACCGACATCGCGCGAGGCGACATTGAGCTCATCGGGCTCATGCAGGACTACGACCGTACCGGTCAGCCCCTTGTCATCTCCGCGCTCGCCGCCGCCGGGGCGCTGCTCGACGCCGAGGGCTCCGAGGCAAGTGCGTTGCTGGCCGGTTTAGGAGCGTTCGAGCACGCCCAGGTGGCGGCTGTCGACGGGGTCGAGCAGGCGGCATTGCTCGCGCAGATGATCGCCAGAACGGGGCTGGACCCGTGGAACGCGCATGTCGCGGCGCTTGCCGACCTGGCGACCTGTCCCATTCTCACGCTGGAGCCCGACGTCTGGGCGGAGCCGTCAGCCGCGCTTGACGAGCCGCTTCACGTGATCGCGATCGCGGATCCAGAACAGTAGAGGCGCGCTGTCAACGGCGGCCCAGGGCCTCCGAGCCGACCAGGTCGTCCGGTAGCGCGTCCGAGGTCTCGTCCACGAGCCCCGGCAACCGGGACCGTAGTGTCACCGCCGCCAGCACCGCCATGGCCACCGCAGCAGGTACGTCACCCCTGCCCCCTGACTGGCCCCGTGCCGATGACGACACCCACCGCCCCTGCCGGATAGCCGTCCGAGGCCGTCAGCGCTTCGTCAGAGCTTGGAGGTCGTCAGAGCAGCGCGGCGAGATCCGCCGGGCGCGAGAACATCGGCCAGTGGCCGGTCGGCAGCTCGACAAAGGTCCATTCGGGTGTGCCGAGCGGGGCGAACGCCGGGTTGCCCGAAGCGATCAGCTCGCGGATCATCGCCACCGGCATCGTCGAGGCGATCATGGTCTTCGGCGTCGCCGGGATCTGCTGCGGCCGCTGAACCGACTGGGTGACCGCGCCCCACGGCTGCGGCGTCGCCTTCGCGCGGATCCGCGCGAAGTGCTCCTCGGTCAGTCCCGCGAACATCTCCTCCCCCTGCTCGAAGGGGGGCACGTCGAGTGCGTAACCATCACCGACCTGAGCGCGCCAGGCCTTCTGGGTGTCCTCGTCGTTGAAGTCGATCACCGCCACACCCGACGGCAGCGGCGCGGTGTCGACGTAGACGACCCGGCTGAGCCGCTCGGGATGCCGGTCGGCGACCGCGGTCACCGGGACGCTCGCCCCGCTGTGCCCGACCAGGACGACCTCCTCCAACCCGTCCATCGCGGCGAGGATGTCGGCGACATGGGTCTCCACGCCGACCTCCGGCGACAGCTCCCCAGCCCTCTCCGCCAGCCCCGTCAGGGTGACCGCCCGCACCTGGTGCCCGGCGGCGCGCAGCTCCTGCGCCACCTCGTCCCAAGCCCAGGCGCCGAGCCAGAAGCCGGGGACCAGTACGTAGTTCGCCATCTCATCGTCCTTCCAGTGAGCCGATGTCGCTACGCTAAGGCCAATAGCGGACAGAATTCGCCCGGATTAAGTGGTGACCTGTGTCATATCCAGCGACCCGGATGCTGACGATGCTCGAACTGCTCCAGGCGCATCACGGGCTGAGCGGCCGCGACCTGGCGCAGCGGCTGGGCGTGGACGAGCGGACCGTCCGGCGCTACGCCGCCCGACTCGCCGAGCTGGGCATCCCGGTCGCCGCCGAGCGCGGCCGCTACGGCGGCTACCGGCTGATGCCCGGCTACAAGCTGCCACCGCTGATGCTCACCGACGACGAGGCCACCGCCGTGGTCCTCGGTTTGCTCGCCGGACGCCGCCTGGGCCTTGCCGCCGAGGCCACCGAAGCCGCCCTGGCCAAGATCCGGCGGGTGCTGCCGGCCACGCTGCGAGAACAGGTCGGCGCACTGGAGGAGACCCTGGACTTCACCCTCGCCGAACGTGCCGCGCCGACGCCCGCGAGCCGGGCCACGCTGACGCTGGCCGCCGCGATCCGCGACCGCCGCCGGGTCACACTGCGCTACCGCTCCTGGAAAGGCGCCCAGACCGAACGCGAACTGGACGGCCACGGCCTGGTCTTCCACTCCGGCCGCTGGTACGTGACCGGCCACGACCACCGGTCCGGCGAGACCCGCACCTTCCGCGTCGACCGGATCTCCTCCGTCGTCCCAGGGACGGCCTCCTATGACATCCCCGAGGAGTCCGACCCGGTGCGGCAGGTCACCGCGTCGCTGGCCCAGGTGCCGTACGCGCACATGGTGGAGGTCGTCCTGCACGTTCCCCTCGCCGAGGCGTCCCGCCGCATCCCGCCGTCGGTGGCCACACTCACCGAGACCACGGACGGAGTCCTCCTGCGGATGCGTGCGGAGTCCCTGGACGGCATGGCCGCCATGCTCGCCGGGCTCGGCTTCCGGTTCACGATCTTGTCGCCGCGGGAACTGCGCACTGCCGTCCGGCACCTGGCCGAATGCCTGCTGGAACAGACGCCGGAATGAACACTCCCCGCGGGCGGCCGCCGACGCATCAAGGTCATCGGCGGCGCAGGGCCTCCAGGCCGATCAGGTCGTCCGGCAGGGCGTCCGGTCATCCGCACCGCTCGGCCTCGCCTACGACCACCGCCTCAACAACGGCCGCGACGTGGTCCTCTTCCTCCAGGCTTTGAAGGAGATCCTGGAGTCCCCGAAGTCCTGTTCCGCCGGTCGGTCACCTACTGCTGCCCGAATCGTCGGCCGTTCCCGCGCGCCCGACGATTGCCAACCGGCGTGGTGATGGTCACGGGAATCCCTGAGGGGGCCTGAGCGCCCGTGATACGTCGTAGTTCGGCCTCGCCCGAGCGGACCTGGCTGGTCTGCGGGGCGATACCGGCGTCGGCCATCAGGCGGGTCATGCCACGGCGCTGGTGGGGCAGGACGAGGGTGACGACGCTGCCGGACTCGCCGGCGCGGGCGGTGCGGCCGCCGCGGTGCAGATAGTCCTTGTGGTCGCTCGGCGGGTCGACGTTGACGACGAGGTCGAGGTTGTCGACGTGAATGCCGCGAGCCGCGACGTTGGTCGCCACCAGCACCGTGACGTGGCCGGTCTTGAACTGGGCGAGGGTGCGGGTGCGCTGAGGCTGTGACTTGCCCCCGTGGAGCGCGGCGGCTCGTACGCCGCTGTTCAGGAGGCTTTCGGTGAGCTGATCCACGGCGTGCTTGGTGTCCAAGAACATGATCACCCGGCCGTCGCGAGCAGCGATCTCCAGAGTGGTGGCCTGCTTGTCGGCGCCTTGGATGTGCAGCACGTGGTGCTCCATCGTGGTGACCGCGCCCGCCGAGGGGTCAACCGAATGGACCACCGGGTCGGTCAGGTAGCGGCGGACCAGCAGGTCGACATTGCGGTCCAGAGTGGCGGAGAACAGCATCCGCTGGCCCCCGGGGCGCACCCGGTCGAGCAGGTAGGTGATCTGCGGCATGAAGCCCATGTCGGCCATCTGGTCGGCCTCGTCCAGCACGGTGATGGCGACCTGATCCAGGCGGCAGTCGCCGCGCTCGATCAGATCCCGGAGCCGTCCCGGGGTCGCAACGACGACCTCGGCACCACCACGCAGCGCATTGGCTTGCCGGCCGATCGACATACCGCCGACGACGGTGGCCAGTCGCAGCTTCAGTGACTGGGCGTACGGGGTGAGCGCGTCGGTGACCTGTTGGGCCAGCTCCCGCGTGGGAACGAGGATCAGGGCCAGCGGCTGCCGCGGCTGGGCACGCTGTCCGGAGGTGCGGACGAGCAGGGCCAGGCCGAAAGCGAGCGTCTTGCCCGACCCGGTGCGCCCCCGCCCGAGGACATCCCGGCCGGCCAGGGAGTTCGGCAGCGTGGCCGCCTGGATCGGGAACGGTTCATTCATCCCCAGTCTGGTGAGCACCTTCATCACCGCGGGCGACATGTTCAGTTCGGCGAATGTCGCGGCTGCGGGCAGGGCCGGGGTGACGGTGACCGGCAGTGCGAATTCGCCCTGAAGCGCGCCGGGACGCCGCCCGTGACCACCGGAACGGCTGGGTGCGCCGGAACGGCCCCGGGCCGACGAGCCGGATCGCTCGCCCCTGCCAGGGTTGGCAGAGCCGCCCATGCGGGTGGGGGAGTAGCGGTCGTGCTTGCGAGTTGCGTGGTTCATGCAGAACCTTCCTCGATGCGGCACGTGTCAAGTGATTCCCGGCGCGATGAGCGGCACAAGAATGGCAAGAACGAGCCGAAGAAAGACGAGCCGGGCCGGCGGAGAAACAGCCTGGCCTCGGACGTCGAAATGGTCGGCATTCGCCGAGAAGAACAGCGGCTGCGATGCCGGTCGGAGGGCTGGGGCGGATTCATGCCCGAGCCGGAGTTGTCAGTGGTCCATGTGGTGTGCGGCGGAAGAACAGACATGCCGTCCTTCACGGTTCATGAGGCCGTCACGGCACATGGGGTGCCACAGGAGCAACGCGCTGGGGCCCGCACCCTCCGGCGCGGGCCCCAGCTGCGTGGTGCGTCAGTGTCAGGCGGGAACGATGTTCTCGGCCTGAGGGCCCTTCTGGCCCTGGGTGATGTCGAAGGCCACCTTCTGGCCCTCGCGCAGCTCGCGGTAGCCGCCGTTGGCGACGATGTTGGAGTAGTGCGCGAAGACGTCGGCGCCGCCGCCGTCCTGCTCGATGAAGCCGAAGCCCTTTTCCGCGTTGAACCACTTCACGGTGCCAGAAGCCATGTTGATCTCCTTTGATAGGTGCAAAGCCGAAATCCGCATCGGACGGATTTCGCGTCGCCGCGATAGGCCCACACCCGGAGAAGACCGGCAAACAAAAATGCACCTGAGGCTACATACCGTCAGGTGCACACAAGTTCTCATGGGTACCACAACTGCAACTGGATCCAATGTAGCACACGCTCAGCCGTGCTGCGATCATCGGCGGCCCAGGGCCTCCGGACCGACCAGGTCGTCCGGCAGCGCGTCCGGGGTCTCGTCCACGAGTCTCGGCAGCCGGGACCGCAGTGTCACCGCCGCCAGCACCGCCATCGCCACCGCGAACAGCAGATACATCAACCCCACGCCCCGACCGGCCTTCACCCTCACCATCAACGAGGACGAACTGGCCGCATTTTGGGCGAACCGCCTCAGTACCTGATCCCCTTCCTCTGGGGCATGATCCCCGAAGGTGGCGGCATCCAAGACCTCCCGCGATGCACGCAGATCTGGAGTCGACAGACCGACCACCGACCAGGCACCTTCAGATCCGTAGCCGGTTCGAGGCCATCCTCCGATGCTCAGACCGCATGATCGAGGCGCCCTGCACCGGCCTACGCGTCCGAACAGGCCGCTTACCGGTCGACCACCACCGGCGCCGATCAGACTTGGCCGATCTCGCCCCGTGTTGCCCGTCGGTGAATCCGACGTCGCTGTACTGCCCTGCAGGCGAGAAGACCGGCGCCGGTCAGAGTCAGCAGGGCGCCGGCCGCCATCGCACGAAGATTCATCAGGTCCGCGCGGGCGACGGCCTCGGCATGCGCCCTCAACATCTCCGGCGTCGGGTCCTGATACGGCAGATACGTGCCACCGGTCGCCACGCAACTGGCAACGGGTAGCAGGAGTCCGACGCAGATGGCGAAGACCCCGATGCTCCTTACGCTGATCATCAGGGTCAGGCTACCGACGGCGTCCAGGCTTCGATGCGCGTGGGGTGGCCTGCCTCGTGCTCGCCCCCATCCGGGCTCGCATCCCAGTACAGTGACGCCCTGGATGTGTGATCAATGGAGCGACCCGCGGCGAGGAGGAGCACCATGGCGCTGCAACCTCCGCCAGAGCTCGCCACGCTGCTCAACCTCGTTGTCTCGTGGCCGCTGATCGACGAGGTCGTGCTGCACGAGGCCGGGACGCGGTGGATCTCCTTCGCGGCGACGGCGGTGCGCATCTCCACGACCGCTGCCACGCACGCCGCCCGGACCACCCAGCGCAACGATGGCGAAGGGGTTCGGGCGTTCGGCGGCGACTGGAGCGACAGCTCGGCCCGCTCCGGCGACGCGGTCACCGCCGCGCTGGTCATCGGCGGTGCGCTGCAGCTCGCGGCCATGATCGTGCTCGCCATGAAGGGGCGCTGATCGTCGTGCTCCTCCGGCTCGCCATGAACCTGTTGCGGCTGGCCACGGCCTCGGGGCCCACGGCCGGCGCCTCGCTGACGGTCGTTCCCACCGTCGTGGACGGCGCCAGGACGGCCGCGCGGGAGATCGTCCGCAAGATGGTCGACTTGCTGGAACGCAGCGCACTGCGTCTGTTCAAACGCGCCTCGGCGCTGCTGCACAAGCCGCCCGCCCGGGTGGGGGGCCGGGGCGATCCCGCCCGGCAAGCGACCGCCGACCCCCGTGCGCAGCCCCGACAACTACCTCGAGGCGGCAGCCGACAAGAGCGTCGACGTCAAGGCGATCACGCCGTATCCCATCTGGCGCCGCGATCGTGAGCCGGTCTACCGCGCGTCGGACAGGTCCCCGGACGTGGTCTTCGAGCAGGGCCTCCATCCGCTGGACCCGTCGATGACCAACCTGTCCGACTACGTGCTCAAGGGCAGGCCGTCCGCCTTCGTCGGGACCAGCACGCGCATGGACATCGACGACGTGTTCCCGCGCGGCCACGTCTACGAGGTGGACGCCCCCGGCGGCATCGACGTCCAGGAGACCGTACGGGCCGCCACCCATTTATCCCACGAGCGCGAGATCGCCTTCCCCGGCGGCGTGCACCGAAGATACATCTCCGGCGCCTGGCCGCGGGGCGCGCCCAGGACGCCGGAGAACTTCATCCCCAACCCGCACTACGACCCCTATCCCGGCCATCCGGGAGTGCCGTCAGGAGGATCGCCGTGAACGACACCCCGCCGCCCCCGGTCACCGACGAGCTGCGGCGGCAGGCGCGGCTGCGCCCGGGCTCCTGGATGTACGCGGTCGACCCGTTCTTCGACCCCGGCGGGAAGGTTCCTCCGTACGGCATCGTCGGCGCCTGGCAGGTCGACGAACGCGGGGAGATCACCGGCGAGTTTCGCCATAACCCCGGCTACCGGCCCTCGCCGGTGGCGCTGGGCCACCCCGAGCCCACCGACCCGCTCGACCGTGCCGTGCAGCTCGCCTCGACCGGCTACGCCACCGGCGGCGACCTCGTCCCGCTGCTGCTTGAGGCGGAAGTGATCGTAGCCGCCGGCCCGGGCGGCGGAGTGCCGGTGTTCGACACGGGCGAGGGCCGAGCGGCGTTCGCCTACACGGCCCAGGCCCGCCTGCCGGACACCCTGCCGGACGGCGCCACGGGCTGGCAGCGCCTGGGCGGCCGCGACCTGGTCGCGCTCCTGCCGCCGGACGTCGGCGTCGCCGTCAACCCCGAAGGGCCGGTGGGCGTGCTCCTCTCCCCCGAGGAGCTTCGCCCCTGACCCGCACGTCGGTGCGGACCGGCCGGCTCCTGGCAGGTTCCGCCGCCCGGCCGTCACAGCCGCTTGACGGCCCGGCCGATCCGTTCGGCCTCTTCCTCGCTGCGCTGATCCGCGGCCCGGTAGTTCATGGCCATGACGTGCATGTCGTGTCCCGAGGTCACCTGCTGCTCTCCCAGCGCCTCGTACACCTCCAGCGCCCTCCGGGTGACGGCAAGGTAGGCGGCCTTGACCATGCTCCCGGCCTCCTCGCCCCAGGGGTCGCCGTCTCCCTCCAGATGGGCGCGTAACGCCCCCACCGCCTCCAGCCAGGTCGTGCCGGTCTCGTCCAACCCCGCGCCGGT
This sequence comes from Nonomuraea sp. NPDC050691, assembly GCF_040654455.1. Taxonomy (NCBI): domain Bacteria; kingdom Bacillati; phylum Actinomycetota; class Actinomycetes; order Streptosporangiales; family Streptosporangiaceae; genus Nonomuraea; species Nonomuraea sp. NPDC050691. Next base: position 40,409 of record NZ_JBFAIA010000038.1, on the reverse strand, counting down.
GCCGTGCAGGTCGGTGAGAGAGACATCCATCCCCTGGCCGAAGCACCCGCTCACCGCTCCTCCAGCCGCCGCACCACCAGCTCGACGCCGTCGGCGAACTCGTCCAGCCGCCGTATCACGTCGGCGTGCGCGCCGCCCAGCGTCTCGGCGAGCGCCTGCGGATCAGTCGACTTGGCCGCCTCCAGCCCTGGCATGCCTGCACGCAGGTCGTCCAGCGCGGCGTTGACCGCCACCAGGATTTCCCGTGCGAGGTCCTCCGACGCCATCCGCATGACTCGAGGGTTGAGGTGGAGCTCGCGTAACCGCCCGTCTTCCCCGGCCACGGCCCTCACCTGCCCGTGCGCCGCTTCCCCGTCGCCGCGGAGGGCGGCGTCCGTCCGCGGCTTCGCCGTCCGCGCGAGCTCCTGGAGGGCCTCTGCCAGCATCTCGCCGATGCGCTGCCCGTTCTCGTGCACAGTTACCCTTACCGCACTTCTGCGGTCGCGCACCACCCCGCCGAACCGTCCGCGCCGGCACGGCCCCGCCTCAGCCATGCCGAACCGGCGATCACCCTCCGCGGTATTCAGGGCACAAGCAGTGGAACAAGGGGAGGAGGCTAGCGTCGTCGTGTGTCGGACGGCTATTCGTCGGCGGCCGCGGATCGCCAGCGTCGGTCCAGGCAAGGACACATTGTCGGCAAGTGGCCCAGGAGCATCCGATGACAGAGGTGGGAACCTCATGCCAAGGCCTATCGCCGGCCATCAGATAGAGGATGCCGGCCAACATGACACGATCGTCGATGTGCCTGTCTCGGGAACGTGGGGTTGGGGTTGTGGCAGTACGGCAGCCACTTGCCTCCACAAGGTTTTGGAGAGGGAGGCGGCCCGTGGCCGCGGATGGTCCGGTTTCGGGGCTGGAGTGGCCGGCCTGAGCTCTCGAATTCGATTCGATCTGATGCATCGTGATGTTCTGGCGGCGCTTGGTGCCTCTGGATGGGACTGCGGGCGAAAGGTGGACGCCGCTCCATGGCTTGCTCCATTGGCGAGAGAGGGGTATAGGGCCACTGCTCTTGTCGAGGAGGTGCTCTCCTCTTTCGGTGGCTTGACGATCGAGCAAATAAATATAGATGGTCCCAACTTCAGCAATGACGAACCGTTCGTGTTCGATCCGCTATCGGCGGGCTCGGGTCAACGGGAAGTTGCTGAAGAGATAGAGAGGATTCTCGGTGGCCACTATTTCCCTATTGGAGAGTGGCTTAGTTGTTCCAGTGTATTTCTCGAATCGGGCGGTAGGATGGTAGCTTCTGGGCTGGGGTGGATCTGGGAGCTGGGTGGCACCTTCGAAACCGGTTTGGAGCTGGCCGTCAGGGCGCATCGCCCACTTGTATGTCTGTTCTCTGACCCAGGGCTTGACCCGTGGCCCCCGCCGATTCACGACTAATTCTTGCAGAGATTCGCGGCCCTGTTGGGGCCAGGTAGGGGCTACGGCATGGGTGCCGTGTCTCTCGCCCAACTACCAACAACGTCCGGACCGGAATCCACATTCTCAAATGTCGTTGTCTGGGACCTGAGTGCTTCCTCCGTCTGCTTGGCCCTCGAGGGAGCAGGAGCGGGTAGGAAATCGACCTGTTCCTGCGTGCCGATCTACCGGCGGCCGAGGGCCTCAAGTCCGACGAGGTCGTCCGGTAGCGCGTCCGGGGTCTCGTCCACGAGTCTCGGCAGCCGGGACCGCAGCGTCACCGCCGCCAGCACCGCCATCGCCACCGCGAACAGCAGGTACATCAACCCCACCCCCCGGCCGGCCCCCGTCCCGATCACCGCGCCCACCGTGCCGGCCAGCAGACCGTCCGGGGCCATCAGCGGGTCGAAGACGGCCGCACCGTACGGCGCCACCAGGCCGAAGCCCAGCGGCAGCGTGCTCCACGCGATCAGTGTGTTCAGGGCGAACACCCGGCCGTGGAAGCGCTGCGGCACCTTCACCTGCACGATCGTGGCGTACACCCCGTTCAGCAGCGTCAGCCACAGCGACATGCCGAACGCCCCCGCCCCGATCGTCACCAGGTCCGCCCGTAGCCCCGTCACCAGGCAGAACGCCGCCAGGGCCAGCGTGAACCACAGGACCGTCCGCATGCGTCCCCGCCGCGGACCGCCCCACGCCGTCATCGCCAGGCCGCCGAGGAACACCCCCAGGCCGGACATGAACGAGATGCGTCCCACGTCCGCCAGCGTCCCGAACGACAGCACCAGCGGCGAGATGAGCAGGAACAACGGCGACAGGAACACGTTCAGCACCGCGAAGAACAGCAGCATGCGCCGGAACCCCGGGTCGCCCCACGAGTACCGGAACCCGGCGACCATCTCCGTCAGCACCGGTTCCTTGCGCCGCCACGCCATCGCCGCCGGGAACCGCACCAGCAGCGTCACCCCGATCGCGAACACGTAGCCGGCGACGTCCAGCACCAGGATGCCCTCCAGCCCGATCACCGCCATCAGGCCCGTGGCCGCGAGCGGCACCAGGAGTTGCGTCATGCCGCCGGCCATCTGCACCATGCCGTTGGCGTGACCGAGGTAACGCTTCGGGACGAGCTGCGGCACCGCCGAGCCGTACGCCAGCCGCTGGAAGGTGAGGGCGACCGACAGGATGCCCAGGAGTGGATAGATGTGCCACGTTTGGAGGTTTCCGGTCCACAGGAGCAGGCCCAGGGCGAGCTGCGTGGCCAGGGCCGCCGCGTCGCCGCACAGCATGACGGTGCGGCGGTTCCCCCGGTCCACGACGGCGCCGGCGAGCGGGGCCACCAGCATCCCGGGTACCAGGCCGACGACCGCCAGCAGCGCGAACTGGGCGAGGGAGCCGGTCGTGAGGTAGATCCAGAGGGGGATGGCGAACTCGGTCAGGGCGGCGCCGAGCATGGAGATGAGCTGGCCACTCGCGACGGCCGCGAACCGCCCCATGCTGGGAGCAGCTTTGGTGGGGGTACGGGGCTTCGCCGGACGGGGCGCGCCGCGTGCGTGGGCGCCTTCTTCGGAGGCGGCTTCCGCAGGGGCGGCGCCCTCGCTCGAAGTCGGGTCGTCTGTCGAGGTCGCGGCCAGTCGCCACGTCTCGCCGCTCGCCTCCCCGCCCTCCGCCAGGGCCCGGTGGGTACGGGTCACGATGGCGGCCAGTTCCCCGGCCCGGTACTTCAGGAAGAAGTGGCCCGCCTCGTCCAGCTCCACCACCCCGGCCGCCGGGCTGAGGAAGTGCCACTCCCGGAACCGCTCCTCGTGGAACTCCGTCGCCGGGTCGTGCTCACCGGCCACGCTGATCACCGGCGCCCGCAGCCGCGTCACCGCGCTCTCGAACAACCCGGTGAAGTACTCCTCGGCCGCCTCGCTGTCGCGGCGCATGTTGCGGATGATGTGCCGGGCCTGGGCCGGGTCGAGGTCGCTCATGTCGAGGCCCATCGAGGTGAGCCAGTTGACGTAGCCGCGGTCGCCGCGCAGGAACTCGCGCCGGGCCAGCTTCGCCAGCAGCGCCGCCGGTCCTCGGGAAGGCCGGGCGAAGGGGAAGATCGCCCCGATGTAGACGGCTTCGAGGGGGCGTCCCTCCGCCTCCAGCCGCCGGGCGATCTCCACGGTCAGCGCCGAGCCCACACCGCAGTGGCCGTACAGCGCGACCGGGCCGCGTACCTTCTCCATGATCTCCGTGACGCACCGGGCGGCCACCTCCTCCAGCGGCAGCCGCTCCTCGTCCAGGCCGACGTCGTGGCCGGGGATGGCCACCGACCACAGCGCGTACTCCTCGGGCAGCGCGTCCGCGAGCGGCTGGTACACGACCGCCGCGCCCCCGCCGTACGGCACGCAGACGTACGTGAGGACCGGGGGAGACGTGCGGCGGGGCGTCAGCTCGTGCAGCAGCCCGCGCGAGGCCGTGGCGGTGCCCTCCACCAGGGCGGCCAGCCCGCGGATCGTCGGGTGCTTGAACAGGTCCACCACGGCGATGGGCGTCGCCCCGGCCGGCAGCTCCCTGCGCAGCCTGGCGACCGCCTTGATGGCCAGCAGCGAATGACCGCCCACGTCGAAGAAGTCGTCGTCCATCCCGAAGTCGTCGAGTTCCAGTACGTCGGCCCATACGGCCGCGACCAGGCGTTCCGTCTCCGTCGAGGGGGCGGTCCGCGTTTCCGGCGACAAGGCGGAAGCGGAGGGGGCGGGGAGGCGGGCGCGGTCCACCTTGCCGTTCGCGGTCAGGGGGAGCGAGGGGAGGGGGATGAAACGGGCGGGGATCATGTACGCGGGCAGGGATTCCGCGAGGTGGGCACGGAGATCCGCCGCGTCCACAGACGAGGCTTGCGGCACCACGTGCGCGACGAGCTGCGCCCCCGTCCCCGCCCCGTGCGTGCTCACCACGCACTCCGCCACGGCCGGGTGGCGCGACAGGTGGGCCTCGATCTCGCCCAGCTCGATCCGGTACCCGCGGATCTTCACCTGCGCGTCCGCCCGCCCGAGGAACTCGATCGTCCCGTCCGGGCGGTAGCGGCCGAGGTCACCGGTCCGGTAGAGGCGTTCGCCGGTGCGTGGGTGGGTGACGAAGGAGGCGGCCGTCCGCTCGGGGTCGCGCCAGTAGCCCGCCGCCACGCCCACGCCGCCGATGTGCAGCTCGCCGGGCACCCCGACCGGCACGTCGCACCGGCCGCGGTCGAGGATGTGGAAGCTCTGGTTGGCCAGCGGCGTGCCGTACGGGATGGACGTCCAGGACGGGTCCACCTCGCCGATGGGGTACGCGATGGACCAGATGGAGCCTTCGGTGGCGCCGCCCAGGCTGACGATCTTCGCGTCGGGGGCCAGGGCGCGGATGCGGCCGGGGAGCGTGGTGGGGATCCAGTCGCCCGACATCATGACCAGCCGCAGCGAGGACAGGTCCGAGCCCTCGTGCTCGGCGTGGTCCACGAGGAGCTCCATGAGGGCGGGCACGGAGTTCCAGACGGTGACGCGGTGCTCCTCGACGAGGCGGGCCCAGGCGGCCGGGTCCTTGTCGCCGGAGGGGTCGCCCATGACGAGCGTGGCCCCCGCGGCGAGCGCGCCGTAGACGTCGTAAACGGACAGGTCGAAGCTGAGCGCCGACAGGGCGATGATCCGGTCGGACTGGCCGACGCGGAAGCGGTGGTTGATGTCGCGGACGGTGTTGAGCGCGGCGCGGTGCTCGATCATCACGCCCTTGGGCGTGCCGGTGGAGCCGGAGGTGAAGATGACGTACGCGAGGTCGTCCGGAGCAGCCGGACGCTCTGAGGAAGCCGGGCACTCCGAGGAGGCCGGGCACTCCGGCGAAGCGGCGTCCAGAGCGACGGGGCGGACGGTCAGGCGGGTCAGGCCGGATGGCCACTCCAGCGACGACTCCAGCCGCGGCTGCGTGACCGCGACCGCGCACTCCCCGCGTTCCAGCAGTTCGAAGCGCCGCCGGTCCGGAAGGTCGGCGTCCACCGGCAGGTACGCCGCCCCTGCCTTGCCGATGGCCAGCACCGCGACCACCTGCTCCCAGCCGCGTTCCATGACCACGGCGACCAGCTCGCCGCGCCGTACCCCGGCCGCGGCCAGCTCGCCCGCCAGCGCCGTGGCGCGCCGGTCCAGCTCCTCGTACGTGAGGCTGCCGCCCGGGTGGACCAGCGCGACGTCGGGGGAGGAGGCCCGCTCCTCGAACGGCCGGTGCAGCAGGTCCGGCTCGCCGAGCGGCGTGAGCGTGTCGTTCCACCGCTCGCGCTCGGCCCGTTCGGCGGCGGTCAGCAGCTCCACCCGGTGGACGGGCGCCGCCGGGTCGGCCGTCACGCCCTCCAGGAGGGTGGTCAGGTGCCCGGCCATCCGCTCGACCCGCTCGGGCGCGAACAGCGCGGTGTTGTAGACGAACAGGAACGACCCCTCGCCCCACGTGTACAGCTCCAGGTCGAACCGGGTCGCCCACACCCCCAGGTCGAAGCCCTCCACGACCGGCCCGTCCGCGGACGCGGGCTGCCCGGCGGAGTAGTTCTGCATCGCGAACAGCACCTGGAACACCGGTGACCGCGACACCTCGCGCGGCACGTTCAGCTCCGCCACCAGCCGCTCGAACGGCAGCTCCTGGTGCGCGTACGCGTCGGTCGCGCTCTCGCGCACCCGCGCGAGCAGGTCCGTGAACGACGGCCCGCCGGACAGGTCCACCCGCATGGGCAGCATGTTGACGAAGCAGCCGACCAGGTTCTCCAGTTCGGGCAGCGACCGGCCCGCCACCGGGGAGCCGAGGACGACGTCCTCCTGCCCGGCGTACCGGCCGAGCAGCGCCGCGAACGCCGCCAGCAGCACCATGTACGGCGTGCACCCGTGGTCGTGGCCGAGCCGGGCGAGACTCGCCGCCAGCTCCCGGTCCACGGTGAAGGCGTGGGCGGCACCGCGGTAGGTGAGCTCGGGCGGGCGCGGCAGGTCCGTGGGCAGCTCGAGGGGTTGCAGCCCGGCCAGCCGCTCCCGCCAGTACGCCACGTCGGCCTCGGCGTCCGGGCGGCTCCGCTGCCAGGCGGCGAAGTCGCCGTAGGTCACCGGGAGCTCCGGCGCAGGCCTGCCCGCGCAGCGGCCCAGCACCTCGCGCAGCAGCACGTCGGCGGACCAGCCGTCGGCCGCGATGTGGTGGACGGCGACGGCCAGCACGTGGTCGCCCTCCGCCAGCCGTACGAGCAGGGCGCGGATCAGCGGACCCGCCGCCAGGTCGAACGGTTCGGCCAGGAACGCGTCCACGAGTACCCGCGCCTCTTCGGCCGAGGCCGCCCCGGTGGTCGTGAACGGCACGGACGCCTCCGGCGCGATCACGACGAGCGGGCGGCCGTCGTCGCTCGCGGGGAAGCGGGCGCGCAGCGGCTGGTGCCGCGCCGCGGCCTCGTCGAGGGCTCCGGACAGCGCCTCGGCGTCCAGCGGGCCGCGCAGCCGCCGCACGAACGGGATCGTGTAGGCCACGTTGCCGGGCGCGTACTGCTCCATGAACCACAGCCGCTCCTGGGCGTACGAGAGCGGCGGCTCCTGGCCATCGGGCAGCGGCGGGATGGCAGGTGCGGCCGCGGCGCGGCGCCGGCGCAGCCGCCGCGCGAGCAGGGCCCGCTGGGCGTCGGTCAGCTCGGCGGATGAGGCCGACGAGGTCCGCGACGCCGGAGAGGTCGGTTCGGTCAACTCGGTCATGACAAGTCCTCCGCGTCCCGTCCCGTCATCCGGCTCACGCGGGATCCTCCGCGTCCAGCAGGGCGCGCGCCTGCTCGTCGGACAGCCCGGCCACCTCCGCGATCAACGCCTCCTCGACGGCGAGCGCCAGCTCGGCGACGGTACGGCGGGCGAACAGCGTGCGGATCGGCAGGTCGACCCCCGCGAGGGCGCGCAGCCGGGCGGCGACCTTGACGGCCAGCAGCGAGTGCCCGCCCAACGCGAAGAAGTCGTCGAACGCCCCCACCTTGTCCGCGTCCAGCACCTCGGCCCAGACGTCGGCCACCAGCTCCTCGGCGTCGGAGCGCGGCGGCGTCCGGTCGGTGCCTTCGGGACGGCCCGGGGCCGGCAGCGCGGCCCGGTCGAGCTTGCCGTTCGGGGTGAGCGGCAGCGCGTCGAGCACCACCCAGTGGGCGGGCACCATGTACGGCGGAAGCGCCCGGGCGGCGTGCCCGGCCAGCCCGGCCGCCTCTCCCACGACGTACGCGACCAGCTCGCCGTCCCGGGCGACCACGGCGGCGCGGCGCACGCCGGGGCAGCCGAGCAGGCAGTGCTCGACCTCGCCCGGCTCGACGCGGAACCCTCTGATCTTCACCTGCTCGTCGAGCCGCCGCAGGAACTCGAGCTGCCCGTCGGGCCGCAGCCGCACCAGGTCCCCGGTGCGGAACCACCGCGTTCCCGCCAGGTCCGCGAAGCGCTCGGCGGTCAGGTCGGGACGGCCCAGGTAGCCGCGCGCCACCCCCGCGCCGCCGATGTGCAGCTCACCCGGAGCCCCCGGCGGCACAGACTGGCCGTGGCGGTCCAGGACCCGCACCGTGACGCCCGCGATGGGCCGGCCGATGGGCGGCCGCGGCTCGCCGCCGTCGGTCACGGCCTGGGCTCCATCGCCGGCCGCATCCCCGGTCACCGCTCGGGTCGAGCCGCCGATCAGGTCGGCGGCCGTGGCGATGATCGTCGTCTCGGTCGGCCCGTACGTGTTGACGAGCCGCACCCGCTCGCCGAACCGCTCCCGCCACCGGGCGACCGCCCACCCCTGCACCTGCTCGCCGCCGAGGATCACCAGCCGCAGCGCCTCGGGCCAGGCCACGTCGTCGATCACGTCCACGAGCTGGTAGAAGTACGCGGCGGGCAGGTCGAGGACGGTGACGCCGGGCCGTTCGGCGAGCAGGTCGGGCAGCGTGCCGCCGTCGCCGGGCACCACCACGACCGTCGCCCCGGCGGCCAGCGCCGGGTAGAGCTCCTCCGCGTGCGTGTCGGACCCGAGCGGGGCGAGATGCGCCACCTGGTCGCCGGGCCGCAGCTCGTACGCCTCGCGCATCCACCGCACCCGCGCGGCCAGCCCGGCGTGCTCGACGGCCACGCCTTTGGGGACGCCGGTGGAGCCGGAGGTGTGCAGCACGTAAGCCAGCCCGGGCTCGTCGCGGGGCGGACGGGCGCCGGGCAGGACCGCGAGAGACCGCGTGACGGTGAGCCGGACGCCGGCCTCGGCGGCGAGGCGGTCGAGCCGGGCGGGCGGATGGGCGGGGTCCAGCGGCAGATAGGCGGCTCCGGCACGCCAGGCGGCCAGCATCGCCACCACGGCCTCGACGGACCGCCCGAGCCGCAGCCCCACGATCCGATCCGTGACACCATGCCCGGCCAGATCGGTCGCGAGCGCGGCCACGCGCCGCTCCAGCTCGCCGTAGGTGACGCTCTGCTCGCCGCACACCACGGCCACCACGTCCGGGTACGCGGACACGGCCCGCGCCACCATCTCCGGCACGCCCTCCTCAGCGCGGACACCCGGCTCCTCATCAAGGACACCCGGCTCCTCGCCGGGAGCGGCGCCCCGGCCATCCCCGAGGCTCGCCGCCAGCAGCGCCTCGTCCTCTCCCGTCAGCAGCGGCAGCCGCGACACCGGCACGTCCCGCAGCCCCGGGTCCGCCACCGCCTCCAGCAGCACCGCGAACCGCTCCGCCAGCCGCCGCACCGTCTCCGCGTCGAACAGTCCCGCGTCGTACCCGAACGCCACCCGCAGCAGCCCCGGCGACCGCCACGCCTCCACCGTCAGGTCGAACTTGGCCTGCCGGTAGCCGTCGTCGAAGTACGACATCTCCAGGTCGCCGATCCGGTCCCGCTCGTCCCGGCCGCCCTGGTTCAGCGCCAGCATCGTCTGGAAGATCGGCTTGCGCGTCAGGTCCCGCTCGACGTCCAGCTCGGCCAGCAGCCGCTCGAACGGCACGTCCTGGTGGGCCATCGCCTCCAGCACGACGTCCCGGGTCCGGTCCAGCAGCTCGGCGAGCGTCGGGTCGCCGGACAGGTCGCCGCGCAGGACGAGCGTGTTGCTGAGGTAGCCGACGACCCGCGCCAGCTCCACCCGGTCACGCCCGGCCGTGGGCGTGCCGACGAGCACGTCGTCCTGTCCCGTGTGCCGGGACAGCATGAGCTGGTAGGCGGCCAGCAGCACCATGAACAGCGTCGCCCGTTCCCGCCGGGCGGCCGACTCCAGCGCCCCGGCCAGCTCCTCGGGCAGCTCCAGCACGTGGTGGCCGCCCCGCGCGGGCCCTTCGGCGTGCGGGCGGTCGGTGCGCAGCTCCAGCACCGGGGGCTGGGCCAGCCGCTCGCGCCAGTACTCCAGCGCGGCGGCGCCGTCCCGGTCCCGCTGCCACCGGGCGACGTCGCCCTGCTGCGCGGCCGGCGGCTCCGGCTCCGTCCCGGTGTAGAGGGCGGCCAGGTCGTCGAGGAACACGCCGATCGACCAGCCGTCGGCGACGATGTGGTGCATCACCACGCACAGCACGTGGTCGTCGTCCGCCAGGCGGATCAGCGTGGCCCGCAGCGGCGGGGCCGCGCCCAGGTCGAACGGGGCGTTGGTGCGGGCGGCGACCAGCGCGCGCGCCTCGGTCTCGTCGCGGGCGTCCAGCTCCTCGACGGCGACGGGGGCGGGCCGCTCGACGACGGCCACGGGCCGCCCGTCCACCTCGGGGAAGCGGGTGCGCAGCGCCTCGTGCCGGGCGGTCACCCCGCTCAGCGCCGCGCGCAGCCGCACCCGGTCGAGGGGGCCGCGCAGCCTGCGGACGACGAACATGGTGTACGAGGCGTCGTCCGGGTCGAGCCGGTGCAGGAACCACAGGCGTTCCTGGGCGGGGGAGAGCGGCGGCAGCGTGCCGGCCGGGCGGGGGAGCAGCGGGCGGGCATGCTCCTCCGGCACGTTCTCCAGCAGCGCGGCCAGGCCGGCCACGGTCGGGTGCGCGAACAGCTCACGCAGCGGCACGGGCGTCCCAAACGCCTCCAACCGGGCGACGACCTGGGTGGCGAGCAGCGAGTGACCGCCGAGGGCGAAGAAGTCGTCGTCCACGCCCACGTCGGGCAGCCCCAGCACGGCGCCGAAGATCCTCGCCACCTGCCGCTCGCGGCCGGTGCGCGGCGCGCCGCCCCGCCCCGCCTCGGGGGCGCCGGGCTCGGGCAGGGCGAGCCGGTCCACCTTCCCGTTCGGGGTGAGGGGGAGCGCGGGGAGGGGGACGACGACGTTCGGCACCATGTACGCGGGCAGCCACGCCGCCAGATTCCCGGCCAGCCCCTCGGGAACCACGAGCCCGGCGTCGCCGGCTCCCGCATCCGGCCGTTCGGGAACGTCGCGTACGCCGCGGACCGCGACGTACGCGACGAGGTCACCGCCCCGCACGGTCACCGCCGCCCGCTCCACCGCCGGGTGCGACTCCAGCGCCGCCTCGATCTCGCCGGTCTCGATCCGGTGCCCGCGCAGCTTGACCTGGCCGTCCGCGCGGCCGAGGAACTCCAGCGTGCCGTCGCCCAGCCACCGCGCCCGGTCGCCGGTCAGGTAGCGTCCGCCCGCGAACCGCTCGGCGGTCAGCTCGGGCCGGCCCAGGTAGCCCAGCGCGACGCCGGCGCCGCCGATGGCCAGCTCGCCCGGCACGCCGACGGGCGCGGGCCCGCCGGAGGCGTCCAGGACGTGGACCGTGGTGTTGGCGATCGGCCGCCCGATGCTCACCCGGTCCGGCGCGGGCGGCACCTCCCAGGCCGTGGACCAGATCGTCGTCTCCGTGGGCCCGTACATGTTGAGCAGCCGCGCGACCCGCTCGCGCAGCCGCCGCGCCAGCGCGAGGGGCAGCGCCTCGCCGCCGGCCAGCGCCACCAGGCCCGCCGGATCCATCCCGGCCGACAGCAGCATGCTCCAGCCGGACGGCGTGGCCTGCACGTGGGTGACGCCCGACCCGGCGATCAGCCGGGCCAGCGCCGCGCCGTCGCGCGCCTCCTCGTCCCCGGCCAGAACCAGCCGCCCGCCGGTGACCAGCGGCAGGTACAGCTCCAGCCCCGCGATGTCGAACGACAGCGAGGTGCTGCCGAGCCACACGTCCGAGGGGGAGGAGCCGAGCAGCGCCTCCATCCCGGCGAGCAGGTTGACCAGCGCGGTGTGCGGCACCACCACGCCCTTGGGCCGGCCCGTCGAGCCGGAGGTGTAGAGCACGTACGCGGCCTCACCGTCGAGCGTCGCGGGCCGTGGGGCGGGCGGCAGGTCCCCGAGCGTCAGCCGCGCGCCCGAGTCCTCCAGCATGTACGCGACCCGCTCGCCCGGCAGTCCCGGATCGATGGGCAGGTAGGCGGCGCCCGACAGCATCACGCCGAGCAGCACGCCCGGCAGGCCGGCGGAGCGCGGCACCCGCAGCGCCACCACCGAGCCGGGCCCGGCGCCGCGCGCCCGCAGGTCGCCGGCGACCCGCCGGGCCCGCTCGGCGAGGTCCCGGTAGGTGACGCGCTCGCCCGCGCATTCGACCGCGACGTCGTCCGGCCGCAGCTCCGCCTGCCGCAGCACCAGGTCGGCGACGGTGCCCGCGGGCACGTCGAGGGTGGTGCGGTTCCAGTCCGCGGTGACCAGCTCGCGCTCTGCGGGCGGCAGCAGGTCCAGCTCGCCGATCCGCGCGTCCGGCCGGGCCGCGATCGACGCCAGCAGTGTGACGAACCGGGCCGCCATCCGCTCCATGGTGTCCGGCTCGAACAGCTCGGCGCTGTAGTGCAGGGCCCCGCGCAGCCCGCCGCCGCGCCCGTCGCCCGTAGGCCACAGCTCCATCCGCACGTCCACCATGGCCGGCGGGTCGCCGTGGGGGAACGGCGTGCTCTCCATCCCGGCGAACGTGCCGGCCTCGCCGTACCCGGTGGCGGCGTTGTGCAGCGCCAGCATCGCCTGGAACAGCGGCGTGCGCGACAGGTCGCGCTCGATGTCGAGTGCGGACAGCACCCGCTCGATCGGCACGTCGCGGTACGCCATCGCCTCCAGCACGATCTTGCGCGTACGGCGCAGCAGCTCACCGAACGACGGATCGCCCGACAGGTCGCCCCGGAGCACCATCGTCGAGGCGAACAGCCCGACCATGGGCTCCAGCTCGGGGCGGTCGCGTCCGGCCGTGGGCGTGCCGACCACCACGCCGTCCTGCCCCGTGTGCCGCGACAGCAGGAGCTGGTAGGCGGCCAGCAGCACCATGAACAGCGTGCAGCGCTCGGCCCGCGCCAGCCGCGACAGCGCGCCGACCAGCTCGGGCGGCAGCTCGAACGGGGTCTCGCGGCCGGCGCTGCTCCGCCGGGCCGGGCGCGGCCGGTCCGTGGGCAGCTCCAGCACGGGCGCCCCGGCCAGCCGGGCGGTCCAGTGCTCCAGATCGGCCGGGGTGCCGGCGGCGCGCTGGGCGGCGGCGTGGTCGGCGTACCGCACGGGAAGCCCGGGCAGCGTGGCCGGGACGCCGTCGCGGCGGGCCCGGTAGCAGGCGGCGAGGTCGTCCATCAGCACGTTCAGCGACCAGCCGTCGGCGATCACGTGGTGCAGCACCACGCCCAGCACGTGGTCGCCGCCGGCCAGGCGCGCCAGCGTCACGCGCAGCGGCGGGGCGGCGGCCAGGTCGAACGGCGCGGCGGCGCGCGCGGCGAACAGCCGCTCGGCCTCCTCCGGCCCGGACACCTCCACCCGCTCGACCGGCACCGGCCCCGGCGGGTCCACCACCGCCACGGGCTGCCCGTCGTGGTCGGGGAAGCGCGTGCGCAGCGACTCGTGCCGCGCCACGACGTCCGCGAACGCCGCCTCCAGCGCGTCCGCGTCGAGCGGCCCGCGCAGCCGCCGCACCACCGCCACCCGGTACGCGGGGTCGGCGGGGTCGAGCCGGTGCAGGAACCACAGCCGCTCCTGGCCCAGGGAGATCATGCGCGCAGCTCGCCGACCGCCGCCGCGACCCCGGCGATGGTGGGGTCGTCGAGGAACACGTCGAAGGGCACGTCCACGCCGAGCCGCTTCCGGATGCGGGCGCTGATCTGGGTGATCGTCAGCGAGTGCCCGCCCAGGTCGTACAGGTCCTCGTCGGGCGCGATGTCGTCCAGCCGGAGCACCTCCATCCAGATCGCCCGCACCTGGCCGACCAGCTCGTCGTCCGCGGCGGCGCCGGCGGACGACGAGCCGAGGGACTGCTCCGAGGGAGCAGGCGGCGGCGCGGTGACGACGGCGGTCTCCGGGAGGGGGAGGGCGGCGAGCCGGACGCCGGGGTCGGCGGCGACCGCCTCCAGCACCGCGCGCAGGTGCGCGGCCACCCCCTCGGCCTCCTCCCGGGACACGATCTCGGGGCTGTGGTGCAGCGTCACCTGGAGCCCGTCGTCGCCGTCCACGGCCTGGAAGTGCAGGGCGTTGCGCACCACGTGGTTGGACATCTTCCACTCCGCCGACACGCGCAGCCCGGGGAACTCCTGGTCGGCCGCGCGCCGCCGGAAGCTGATCGAGGCCGGGGCCAGCGCCACCCTCGGCCGGATGCCGCCCACGGCCCGCGCCACCGGCACCTCCCGGAAGGCGTTCAGCAGCCGCATCTCGGCCCGCAGCCGCAGCGCGAGGTCCCGGAACGCGAGGTCCGGCTCCGGTGCGGAGAACACGGGCAGCTCGGTGGCGAACAGCCCGATGTGGTCGCGGGTCTCGGGCGTCCGCGTCGACAGGGCGACGGCCACGGACACCTCGGCGTTGCCGTACCGGAAGAGCAGGGCGTGGACCGCGGCCAGGAACAGTTCGAAGCGGGAGACTCCGTCGAACGCGGCGGCGGCCATCTCGCGCGTCAGGTCGAACAGCACCGTCTCGCCGTGCCCGGCCACGCGCGGCGTGCGCGGCACGCCCCCGACGACCACGGACGGCACCTCGCGCCAGCGTTCCCGCCAGTACGCCGCGGCCTCGGCCGGCACGCCGCCCGTCCCGCCGTACGGAAGGGGCAGCGGCGGCAGCGGCCCGCCCGTGTACGCGGCGGCCAGATCCCGCACCAGGACGTCCTTGGACATGCCATCGAAGACCAGGTGATGCCCGACGAACAGCAGCACGTGCCGCCCCGGCGACACCCCGGCCAGCGTGAAGCGGGCCAGCGGCCCCCGCTCCAGGTCGAACGGCCGTCCGATCTCCCGCTCGACGAACCCCTCCGGGTCGGGCACGGACGGCAGGAACTCGACCGGCGGCTTGGCCGCCGCCGGCACCAGGTGCAGCTCGCCGTCACGCTCCTCGAACACGCACGACAGCACCAGGTGCCGCGCGACGACCGACGCGCACGCGGCCAGCAGGGCCTCCCGGTCCAGCGGGCCGTCGAGCCACAGGGCGAACGGCATGTGGTACGCCGTGCCTGTGCCGTGCACCCTCTCGGTGATCCACATTCCGTGCTGCGCCTGCGACGCCAGGACCATGCCGTCTCTCCGTGTTCCGCCCGATGTGTTCGCGTGCTCCCCTGCGCCCGTTCACTCGCGTGGCCGCTCCTCGGCCAGGCGGCGCAGCTCGCGCTTGACGACCTTGCCCGAGGCGTTCCTCGGCAGCGTGTCCAGGCACAGCAGCCGCGTCGGCAGCTCGTGCGCGGCGAGCCGTTCGCCGAGGAAGGCCCGCACCTGCGGCAGCGTCACCGGCCGGGTCACCGGCTCGCGCGGCACCACCGCCGCCGCCACCGCCATGCCCATGACCGGGTGCGGCACCCCGAACACCGACGCCTCCGCCACCGACGGGTGCTCGTGCAGCGCCGCCTCCACCTGCAGCGTCGAGACCTTGAACGCGCCCGACTTGATGACGTCGCTCTCCCGGTCCACCAGGTACAGGTAGCCGTCGGCGTCGAGGCGGCCGAGGTCGCCCATGCGCACCCAGCCGTCGCGGAAGGTGTCCGCGCGCTCGCCGTAGTAGGCGCGGGGGTGGGCCGCGGCCCGCATCCACACCTCGCCGGTCTCGCCCGGCGCCACCGGCTCGCCGTCCACGGTCGCGATCTTGAGTGTGCTGCCCCCGGCGGCCCGGCCGAGCGCGCCCGGACGGTCGGGGTCGAAAACCATGATGGTCTGGGCGGGCGCCGCCTCGGTCGAGGTGTAGTAGTTGACGACCGTCGCCGACGGGAACGCCTCGGCCAGCCGGGCCGCCACCGGGGGCGGCAGCGCGGCGGCGGCCGAGCCCAGCAGCAGCACGCTCGACAGGTCGCGCCGCTCGTGCACGCGGGCGTTCAGCAGCTCGATGGCCATCGCCGGCACCACGAACACCGTCCCGGCGGCGCGCTCCTCGATGAGCGCGGCGAACCGGGCCGGGGTGAACAGGGGGAGCGTGACCACGGTGGGGGCGGCGGTCAGCGCGTGGAGCAGCATGACCTGGCCGGCGTTCGTGCCGATGGGGAAGGCGTGGACGAGGTGCCGCGAGTGGGCGAACGGGCGGCGTCTCGGGTGGACGGGCGGCGAGGTGAGGTTCGCATGGCTGGCGGCGACGCCCTTGGGGGTGCCGGTGGTGCCGGAGGTGTAGAGGATCTGGGCCAGGTCGAGGGGGTCGAGCTCGACCGGCGGCGGCTCGGCCGGCCCTTTCAGCTCACCGGCAGGTAACGCGCCCGGCGCGGGCGGCGGCCCGGGCCCGTCTCCGTGGACGGTCAGGGTGGCGCCGCAGTGCTCGATCATGGACTTCAGCTCGGGCGCCGCCAGCCGGTCCGACAACGGCACCGCCACGGCCCCCGCCTTGAGCACCGCCATCCAGCAGACCGCGTACTCGATCCAGTCGCGCGCCCCGAAGACCAGCGCCACCCGGTCTCCGCGCCGCACTCCGCGTTCCAGCAGGCCGCGGGCGGCGGCGTCCGAGCGCTCGTCCCAGTCCCGGAGCGTCAACCGGCCGGACCCGGCGACGGCCAGGGCCTCGTGGCCGGGGTCGGCGGCGGCTCTCGCGCCGAGCAGTGAGGGGACCGGAACAGCCGACGGGACCACCCCCAGAAATATTTTCGGGCTGCCGCCAGACGGTAGAAAAAATGCACACAACCGTCAACCCCTCGCCCGCCGGTGGTTGCCCGGACGATCTACGCCATGGCACACTCGGCCCGAATCCGGGGAAACGGAGGTCCGAGCCACGTGCTGACCGACGGCGAACTACGTGAGCGACTTGCCGGCCTGGTCGCCGAGGCGACGGACGGCGAGGTGGAGGCGGCCGAGGTGCTGGCCGGTCCCGCCCGGCTGGCCGACCTGGGCGTGACCTCGCTCGGCCTGCTGCGGCTGATCGACGCCGTGGACACCGCGTTCGGGGTGGAGGTCGATCCGGACGCGTTCGAGACCCTCGACGACCTGGTCCGGAACGTGCGCGCCCGGGAGGCCGGCTGAGCGGCGTGGAAGGACCTCTGACCTGGGGACAGCAGGACATCTGGCGGGCCGTGGTCGCCGCCGCGCCGCAGGAGCACTACCTCAACATCGCCCGCGTGTTCCCCGGGCCCAGGCGGCCCGTCACCGTGCAGCGGGCCATGCGGGCGCTCGACGCGCTCGTGGCCCGGCACGAGTCGCTCCGCACCCGGCTCACCGGTCCGCGTGACGCGCCCCGCCGGCTCGTCCGGCCCACCGCGCGGCCCCACGTGGAGGTCACCTCCGAGCCGGCCGATCTGGTGCGCGACCGGCTGGCCGCCGAGCCGTTCCGCTACACCGACGAGTGGCCGCTGCGGGTGGCGTTCGTGGTGGACGGAGAGCACGTCAGGCAGGTCGTGCTCGTGCTGTGCCACCTGGCCGCCGACGGGCACGCCGCCGACCTCGTCGTACGGGACTTCCGGCTGCTGCTGATCCGCGACGCCCTGCCGCCCGTGACCGCGGCCACGCCCCGGGAACTGGCGGAGTGGCAGCGGTCCGAGGAGGGGGCGCGCGTCTCGGAACGGGCCGTCGCCTTCTGGCTGGAGGAGTACGCCCGGATGGACCCGGTGCCGGAAGCCGCGCTCGTCCCGGGGTCACCGCGGTTCCTGGAGGCGACGATGTCGTCCACCGCGCTCGCCGCCGCGGCCCAGGCCGTGGCCGCGCGTCACCGGGTCAGCTCGTCGACCGTGCTGCTGGCCGCCGCCGTGCGGCTCGCGGGCGGGCTGACCGGGCAGCGGCACTGCGGGATGCGGGTCATCGTCAACAACCGCTTCGCGGCCGACCGGCGCGACGTGGTGTCCACGATCTCCCAGGAGGGCCTCGTGCTGCTCGACCTCGACGTGCCCTCGTTCGGCGACCTCGTCCGGCAGGGCTGGACCGCCGCCATGAGGGCCTACCGGCAGGCGTGGTTCGACCCGTACGCCATGGAGGAGGCCGTCTCGGCCGCCGGGCCCGGGATCCGGTCGTTCGGCTGCTTCAACGACCAGCGGCTCGTCCAGCGCGACGAGCCCGGGGCGGCGGCACCGGACGAGCGGTCCCTGCGGGAGGCGGCGGAACGGACCGAGGTCGCCTGGACCGACGCCATGGACCGCAACATCTGCGACTTCCGCCTGCACCTCGGCGGCGAGCCGGGACGCATGGAGGTGTCGCTGTACGCCGACACGGCCCTGCTCGGCCCGGCCGGCATCGAGCGCTACCTGCGCGAGCTGGAGACGCTCGTGGTGGACGCCGCCGCCGGCGGCGGGACCTAGCGGTCGCTCTCGTAGGCCAGCCACTGCGCGAGGTTGTGCAGCCCGTAGTCCAGGTCCACCACCGGCCGCCAGCCGAGTTCCCGCCCGGCGCGCCCGGCGTCGATCACCGGCGCCGGCTCCCCGCCGGGCGTCTCCTCGACCGGGACCGGCCGCACCGCGCCCGTCACCGCCTCGGCCAGCTCACGCAGCCGCGACCTCCCGGGGTTCGCGACGTTGAACACCCGCGCCCCCGGCCGCCGCGTCAGCGCCGCCTCCACGGCCGCGGCGACGTCACGCACGTGCACGGGCTGCGCGGTGCCGCCGTCCACGCGCAGCGGCCGGCTCAGCGACGAGCGCAGCACCAGTTCGGGCAGGGTGCCCCGCTGTGGCATCCCCGGCCCGTACGGCTCCGCCAGGCGCAGCACGGTCGCCCCGGACACGGCGGCCTCCACCGCGAGGATCGCCGACCCCGGCTCGACGGGGCCGTCCTCGTCCACGGGGGTCTCCTCGTCCGCCGGCGCGCCCGCGGCCGATCCCGGCGCGTCCCGGCCCGGGCTTCGCCGGTAGACCGCGCACGAGCTGAGCAGCACCCCGTGCCGCGCGCCCGCGAGGGCCTCGCGGGCCAGCCGCACCTCCTCCTCCGGGTCGGCGTCCGGATCCCAGCCGAGCGCGCACACGTGCACCACCGCGTCCGCCGAGGAGGAGCCGGACACCCGGTACCCCCGGTCGGCGAGCAGCCGCGCCACCTGGTCGCGCACGAACGTGGCCGAGCCCGTCACCGCCACCGCCGGCCGCCCGCTCCGCCTCGGCCGCGCCGTCAGCCCCGCCTCCAGGCCGTCCCGCGCCACCTCGCGCAGCTCGTCCGACAGGCGGCCCAGCTCGCGGGAGCCGAGCGCGTGGCAGAGCCCTCCGGGTCCCATCGTGGCCAGCGCCCGGTCCAGCACCTCGGGGTCGCCGCGCGGCCCGTGATGGACGACGCCCATCGTGTACGCCGCCAGCCAGAGCTGCCCGTGCTCCTCCGGCACGCGCAGCGCGCCCACGTCCACGCCCCGGCCGTGCAGGTAGTCCTCGCACAGGATGTCGCGCCAGCGGGCCGTGCCCGGCACCCGTACCGCGCACTGCGCCACGCCGCGCTTGAAGAACGGGATCACCGGCAGCGCCGGCACCGGCCCGCCCTCGCCCCGCCCGGCGCGCGGGTCGTCGGCGAAGAAGCACGGCGAGCGGCGCAACCCCTGGAAGTCGTTGTCGACCAGGCTCGCCAGGTCCTCGTGCTCGGCCAGGCTCGGCACCGCCACGAACACCGGCACCCCGGCCTGCCGCAGGTAGCGGCCCATCAGCACGTCGTCCGGCCAGGTGTCGCCCCGGCCGCGGGCCCACTCCACGTACCCGGCGGCCACCTCCCGGGGCAGCAGCAGCGCCGCCACCGGCGTGTACTCGCCCGCCCCCGGCACCCAGCGCGCGCCGGCCAGCGCGCCGAGCCGCACCGCCGCGCCGTTGCGCGAGTTCCAGAACGCGAACAGCGCGAGCGCGGCGCCCGGCATGGCCCGGGCGGCGCGCTCGGCCCGCTCGAAGAACGTGCCCGACAGGACCATGTCGTCGTGCAGCACCACATGGTGGGTCGAGTCGCGCGGCACGCTCGACCAGGCGAGCAGCGACGTGCGGAACGCCGACGGCCGCCCGCCCGGGTCCGGGTCGGTGACCACGTCCAGCCGGTCGCCGGCCAGCTTCTCGGCGGCCTCCCGGCGGCGCGGGTGCGCCATCACCGCCCCGCTCAGCCTCACCCTCACCTTCGGGGGAGTCACTGGGGCAGTCACGCGCCCAGGCGGGTGCCGACCGGCAGCTCGCCCGCCTCCAGCAGCGCCAGCGCGTCCCGCCGCTCGCCACCCTCCCACTGCACCTCGCGCACCACGAGCAGCCGCGACCCGCAGGCCACGAGCACGCCCGCCGTCCCGGTCGACCAGACCGGCGCGAGCACCGTGCCCGGCGGCTCGTCCGCCCCGCCCCAATCGACCAGGTCGGCGCTGTGCACGTACAGCGTGCGCCCGTTCACGGACGTGAACGCGCCCGGGTACGGCGCGGCCAGGGCCCGCACGAAGTCGTAGACGTCACCCGCGGGCTGCGCCCAGTCGATCACCCCGTCGCCGGGCCGCCGCCGCTCCCACACCGAACCGCCGGGCGGCTGCGGCCTGGCCACGACCTGCCCCGAGAGGAGCAGCGGCACGTACGTGGCGAGCAGCTCGATGTTGATCTCGGTGACCTTGCGGTAGACCTCGGTGACGTCGTCGCGGCGGCTCACCTCGAAGTCGCGCTGGGCGATCAGGTCGCCCTCGTCCGCGCCCTCGTTCAGGAAGAACAGGCTGACCGCGCTCGACGTCAGGCCCTTGATGATGGTCCACGGCAGCGGCGCCCGTCCCCGGCCCTCCGGCAGCCGCGTCGGGTGCAGCCCGATCGCGCCCAGCGGGCACGCCGACAGCAGCGGATCGCGGACGAGCTGCGACCACCCGGCGACCACGAACAGGTCGATGTCCTGCTCCTTGACAAGCTCGTGGGCCCGGCCGTCGTTGATGTCGTCGGTCTCCAGCAGCGGGATGCCGTACTTCTCCGCCGCCTCCCGCAGCGGCGCGTACCCGGACCGGTGGCTCAGCTTCGGCGGGTAGCCGATGAGCAGCGCCGGGGCCGTGCCCTGCGCCGCCAGCACGTCCACGGCCGGAGCGGCGAACTCCATCCCCGTGCAGAACGCGAACCTCTTCACACGACCTCCCTCACCCACCTGCGTGTTCGTGGTCACAGGACCGTCCTCAGCACGCCGAACGCCTCCGCGCGCTCCACGCCGATCTCCGCGCCGCGCAGCGTGGCCAGCGCCGTCACCGACTCCTCGCTCCTGATGTGCGGCGAGGGCCGGTGCTGGCTCTTGTAACCGCGCAACGCCTCCAGCTTGCGGTCCATGTACGCGCCGATGTCGCAGTACGCGGTGGACCGGGGCATCGGCTCCGACGCCCACTGGATCTTCGACATCTCGTACAGGAAGACGTTGGGCACCAGCCACTTGCCGAACTGCTGCGCGATGGGCCGCGCCGCGGCGAACCCGGCGTCGAACACCGCGCGGTGGTCCTGGTCGTAGTCGGCGAAGCTGGGCAGGAGCAGCAGGTCCGGCCGCCGCTCGTTCAACGCCCGCTCGAACAGGTCGACCAGTTCCCTGCGGGGCAGCGTGTCGAGCCGCTCGGTCAGGTCCCGGTCGCCGTAGGCGATCTCGTAGCTGAAGCCGAGTGTGGCCCGCACGTCCTCGATCTCGTCCAGGCGCTGCCGGTACGTGGTGGCCCCGTCGAGGCCGTAGTGCCGCATCCCGTCCACCGCGAGGAACAGGACGTGCACCTCGGCCCCGGCGTCGGCCTGGGCGGCCATCAGCCCGCCGCACCCCAGCACCTCGTCGTCGGCGTGCGGCGAGATCACCAGCACGCGGTCGAAGCGTCGCACGCCCCGGTCACCGCCGTCCGCGTGGATGGCTAAAGCGGTGCATTCACTGCCCTCCGGTCCTCTCGCGCGCGGTAGTAGTCGGCGGTGCTCAGGATCAGCTCGTCGAGCGGCACCCGGGGCCGCCAGCCGAGGCCGGTGGCCGCCCGCAGCGCCGGGATCTTGTGGAACGACTCCGCCTCCGCGTAGTGCGGGCCGTGCACGCTCCTCCCGTCCACCCGGACGATCGGCGACGGGCTGTCCAGCAGCGCCTTGACGCGCTCGGCCAGCTCCATGACGGTGACGGCGTTGGCCGGGTTGCCGACGTTGATGACGACGTCGTCCCCCTCCAGCGCCGCGTCCATGTAGCCGAGCAGGAACCGGGTCAGGTCGTCGGCCGCGATGAAGGCGCGCACCTGGTCGCCGCCCGCGAAGACGGTGATCGGCCGCCCGGCCAGCGCCTGCTGGACGAACGTCGGCATGACGAACCCGCCGGCCCGCGACTGGCGCGCCCCGGCGACGTTGAACGGCCTGATGACGATGCCGCGCAGCCCGTTCCGCCGGCTGTTGGCCACCATCGCCTCGGCCAGGGTCTTGGCGATGGCGTACTCGATGCGGGTGTTGTACTGCGTCGGGACGACGATGTCGTCCTTCTCGTCGAGCACGCCGCTGCGGCCGTACACCTCGGCCGAGCTGAACACGCACAGCGGCACGCCCGCGCCCGCGCACGCCTCGATGACCGGGGCCGTGCTGCCGATGATGTCGTGGCCGAGCCGGCCCGACCTGGACAGGATGCTGGCGGGGCCGACGTAGGAGGCGGCGTGGATGACGCGGTCGACGCCCCGGAAGTCGCCGCCGCCGGCCAGGTAGTCCTCCACGCGCTGCCGGACGACCGCGCAGCGGGGATTCGCGTCGTAGTCCTCGCCGTCGATGACCGCGCCGGCGTCGGAGTCGATGATCCGTACGTGGTGGCCCGCCTCCAGGTAGGCGTCCACCAGATGTGAGCCGATGAAACCGAGACCGCCCGTGACGACTACTTCGCCACTTGGAGCTCCCACGGGCCTGCCTTTCCCACGAAGCCGTGACTCGAGGAAACGGTCACTCCGGGCTATGGCACCCCGGGGCCACCTAGCGTCGGATTAAAACAGTTTTCGCCCTACTTGTCACCAGTGGCAGAAGTTTTCATCTTTTATCATCATGTCGCGCCACATTACGGACACACCTCCCGGCGTGCGTAGATCATCGTCCGCGCGGACATATCCCAGGGCATGGCGACGTCACGCGAACACACCCTCACCGGCACCCACGGCACCCTCGTGGCCCGCGAGTGGCCGCACGAGAGCCCCCGCTACCTGGCGATCCTCGTCCACGGGTACGGCGAGCACCTGGGCCGCTACGAGTGGGTGGCCGCCACGCTCGCCCGGGACGGCGCGGCGGTGCACGGGGTGGACCACCTCGGGCACGGCAAGTCGGAGGGCGACCGGGTGCTGGTGGCCGACTTCGAGGACGTGGTGACCGACGTCCACACCCTCCGGGAGCACGCCGTGCGAGAGCATCCGGGCGTGCCGGTCGTGATGATCGGCCACTCGATGGGCGGCATGATCGCCGCCCGCTACGCCCAGCGGCACGGCGAGGGCCTGACGGCGCTGGTGCTGTCGGGGCCGGTGCTGGGGGAGTGGGGGCCGATCGCCGAGCTGCTCGCGTACGAGGAGCCGCCGGACGTGCCCATCGACCCCTCGACGCTCAGCCGCGACCCCGCCGTCGGGACCGCGTACGCGGAAGACCCCCTGGTCTGGCACGGCCCGTTCAAGCGACCCACGCTGCAGGCGTTCGCCACGACCCTGACCACGATCACCAAGGCCGGCTCTCTTGGGTCACTGCCCACGCTGTGGGTCCACGGCGCGGACGACCCACTGGTGCCGCTCACCGGCACGCGCGCCGGGATCGAGGCGATCAGGGGAGCGGACCTCACGGAGCGGATCTACCCGGGCGCCCGCCACGAGGTCTTCAACGAGACGAACCGGGAGGAGGTCCTGGCGGACGTGACCACGTTCGTCGACCGCGTCCTCGCGGGGTGACGCGCTCACACCGGCTGACACCACCACGCCCACCACCGCCGCCGCTCGGTCGGGGGCACAGACATGCCCAGGGGCACCACGTGCGGGGACCGTCCCGGAACCCGAGGTTCACCTCACGCTGGACCCGCCCGCTAGGGAACGAGCAGGTTGGTGACTCCTCCGCTCCCTGAAGGAAGCGGCTTCTCGCTGAGCCGCTTCCGCCGCCTGGCGAAGGGCAAGCCCTGCCCTCAAGATGTTGATCGCCGCGTTCGCGTCGGCGTGCGCGGCATGCCCGCACCCCCGGCATCGGAACGCGGCTTGGGTGACGCGGTTCTCCCTCGCGCAGTGCCCGCATCGCGAGCAGGCGCGGGAGGTGTTGCGGGGCTCGACTGCGATCAGCTCTCGACCGGCGCTTTCAGCCTTGTACGCAAGACCGGCGCTTTCAGCCTTGTACGCGAGAATCGTCAGGAACACCCCCCCAACCCGCGTCCAAGATCGAACGGTTGAGCCCGGACTTCTGCGCGACGTTGCGGCCGGGGGCTTCCAGCGTGCCCGACGCCGAGCGGGTCATGTTCGCGATCCGCAGGTCCTCGTGCACGATCAGGTCATAGGCGCGCACCAGCTCCAGCGCCGTCTTGTGCGCGCCGTCCAGGCGTTGCCGCCGCACCTTGGCGTGCAGCCCGGCCACCCGGGCCACCGCCTTACGACGCCGCACGGACCCGCGCTGTTTGCGGGCCAGATCGCGTTGAGCCGCCGGAGCCGGTCGGCGCAGGCGGCCAGGTGCCGCCGGTTGTCGAGGTGCTCGCCGTCACTGGTGGTCGCCAGCGAGACGACCCCCAGGTCGATCCCGGCCGCAACACCCGTGGTGGGCAGCGGCTCGGCGGGCACGTCATCGCACGACAGCACGACGAACCAGCGGGCGCCTTCCCGCTTCACACTGATCGTCTTGACGATGCCGGACACGCGGCGGTGCCGGTGGACGCGCACGTGTCCGATGCCGAGCAGGTAGGCGCGCGTCACCGGATCATGCGGCTGGGAGTCCCAGCTCGCGCCGTTCTTGACGGCGGGCCACTGCACGGTGTCGAACCGGCCCCGGCCCTTGAACCGCGGGTACCCGGCCTTCCGCCCGGACTTGATCCTGCGCAAGAACGCCGCGAACGCCCTGTCCAGCCGGCGCAGGGTCTGCTGCTGGGAGCCCGCCGACCAGCCGCCCTGCCCGTCAGGATCCGTTTTGCGGATCTCCTTCAGCTCCGCCGACTGCTCGCCGTAGCCGACGGTCACGCCGGCCTTGCGGTAGGCGGTGCGGCGGTGCTCCAACGCGGCGTTGTACAGCTGCCGGTGGTTTTCCAGGCACTGCGTGAGCGCGGCGGCCTGCTTGCCGGTGGGACGGAGCAGGAACTTCACCGACCTGCGCGCGCCCACCTCCCACGCTCGGTAACGAGACGACCACGATATCGGCCGGTACCCGCCCGACGCCGGCAAACCCGAAAGCCACCCGTGACGCGGACCCGGAAGGTCAGGGCACACTCGGGCCTTGGCGGCCCTCCCGCTCCCGATCCCCCGACGGCTGAAGCCGCCGGTCCCCTCGGGAGGTTCGGATGGCAATGCCGACGTATACGCCGGTCTTGTAGAGGGAGGTGTCACTGAACTCGCGAACGAAGTCACGGATCCGTTGATTCATCCTCGTATTGCATCGCGGTGCCCAGCCCGCTGAGCACCGCTTGATCAGATCGCGACATGCCCGGCGCCACCCAACCGACCATCCGCGTCGCCGTACGGATCGGGGCGAGCAGGTCCGCCCACTCCACGCCGCCGTGCTGGACGGGACGAGCGGGGCCGGCCACTCCAAGCTGCCGTGCCGGGCGGGACGAGCGGATCTGCCCCCTCCACACCAGGGCGCAGGGGCAGAGCCGGACCATCTATGGGGTCAGCGGACCGGTAGCCACACCCGGCCGGTCCCGCGTGTCCTGGTCAGGTCGAACCTCCAGCATCCCGGCTTCGGGAACACGAACCCCGTGCCCCACTCCTCACCCGGCCGCTTCCACGTGGACCCGCCGTGCTGCTCGGGCCCGAACGTCCGGCGGGCCCGCGTGCCGTCGGGCAACGTGGCCGTGACCGTCAGCGGCCCCTCACCGGTCATGCGCCACACGATCTTCACCTCGCGTCCCCGCTCGAACGGCGCGGGCGCGAACAGCAGCCCCCACACCTCCGCGCCCCGCCCTTGTCCGCGCACCTCCGGCAACCCGCCGTCTGCGCTGAGCCCGGACAGCCCATGGCAACCCGCCGCCACGGCCGAACCGGCACTCGTGGGCGCCGCTGTTCCCGCCTTCCCCGGTACTGCCGTTCCCGGTGTTCCGGCGCATCCTGCCAGCACGAGCACCACAACCACAACGATCGATCTCACGATGCCTCCTTGCTCTCTCACGTCCCGTACACCGGCACGCCGCAGGAGGTTCCAACCGCGATTTATGATCGTAAAAGGAAATAGAGGATCACGCCCAGGGCAATGAGCCAGATAATCGCCCCTGTCACCCCGACGACCAGGCACCCGGCCACCACGGTGCGCTTTCTTCCTCGGTCGCCCCATTCCTGGCGGCCGGAGTCCGGATCCATGGCAAGAGGCTACGCCACAAGTATTCGCGGCCGTGGCCGATGATTTCCGTTCCGGAATTCCCGGGCCCGGGCGCCGAATGCCTTTCGGGAAAGCGCGGAGGGCAGCGGCCTTGCGGGGTGTACGGCAGGCCGGTCCGAGGGGCGACTCGGACCGGCGTCACGAGCATGTGGCCGGGCGGCCGCGAGGATGCGCGTCGCCGAGCGCACGCTCACCGCTCACGAGTCACTGCTCGTACGACTCCAGGTCGTCGGTCTCGGTGACGATGTTCTCCCACCAGTACGGGCGCCAGCCGATCGCGGGGTTCTTGCACACCTCGGAGGTGTAGGACCCGGACACCACCTCGTCGTCGACCGCGTACACCCAGGTGGACGAGGTGCGTGAGGACGAGCTGCACTCGTTCCCGATGCCGTCGTCCCGATGCGCGGCCGCGGCGGCCGGGCCCGCCATCGTCCCGACCAGCGCGGCGGCGATGAGTAGCGGGCTGCCGGCGGCGATGAGGCTTCTCATGGTTCCCCCTGTTACCACGAAGCGACAGTTCATGATCACTGTACGTATCGGGTCGGAGGGATGCCGAGAGCGCCACGCCGATTGTCCGGCTAATGTGGCGGTGAAGCTGACCGTCCGGTTTCGGGGTCAGCGCGGTGGCGACGACCGTTCTTCGTGGGGCCGTCGCCACCGCCTCGCGCCGCCCCCATCGGTGTCCGTAAGCGTCCGCTCCGGTCAGGCGAACGGACGAGCCCAGCGGGTGAGGCCGCGTCACGTGGTCGGCCGCCGAGCCCGTGTCACGAGGCCAGGGTTTCCAGGACCTGTTCGCCGTACTTGGCCAGTTTGTTCTCCCCGACTCCGTTCACCTTGCCCAGTTCCGCCAGTGACGAGGGCGCCAGTGTGGCGATCTCGCGCAGCGTGGCGTCGTGGAAGATGACGTAGGCCGGGACGCCCTGCTCCTTGGCCGTGGCGGCGCGCCAGGCGCGCAGCCGCTCGAAGACGGGCGCCGCCTCCGCCGGCAGCTCCACCGCCTGCCGCGAGGAGGAGCCCCCGCCGGACGACGGCCGGGAGCGGGCGGGACGCGGGGTGTCGCGGCGCAGGCGGACCTCGCGCTGCCCGCGCAGCACGTCGGCGCTCGCGTCGGTGAGCACGAGCGTGCCGTGGGCCGGCTCGACCGCCAGCAGCCCCTGCGCCAGGAGCTGGCGCGCCACCCCGTGCCACTCGGCGTTGCCCAGGTCGGCCCCCACGCCGAACACGGTGAGCGAGTCATGCCCGTGCTGCAGCACCTTGGCCGTCTTCTTGCCGAGCAGGATGTCGACGATCTGCCCCACCCCGAATCTCTGCCGCCGCTCCCGGTCGAGCCGGAAGACCGTGGACAGCACCTTCTGGGCCGGGACCGTGGCGTCCCACGACTCGGGCGGCGCCTGGCAGGTGTCGCAGTTGCCGCAGGGCTTCTCCAGCTCCTGGCCGAAGTAGTCGAGGAGCATGACGCGGCGGCAGCCGGCGGTCTCGCACAGGGCGAGCATCGCGTCGAGGTGGAGGACCTGGCGCCGCCGGTGCGCCTCGTCGCCCTCCAGCGCCATGCGCCGGTGCTGCACGACGTCCTGCAGGCCGTAGGCCATCCAGGCGGTGGCGGGCAGGCCGTCGCGCCCGGCGCGGCCGGTCTCCTGGTAGTAGCCCTCGACCGACTTGGGCAGGTCGAGGTGGGCGACGAAGCGCACGTCAGGCTTGTCGATGCCCATGCCGAACGCGATCGTCGCCACGACGATCAGCCCGTCCTCGCGCAGGAACCGGGCCTGGTGGGCGGCCCGGGTGGCGGCGTCGAGACCCGCGTGGTAGGGCACGGCGGGGATGCCGTTGTCGGCCAGGAACTCGGCGATCTTCTCCACCGATGCCCGCGACAGGCAGTAGACGATGCCCGCGTCGCCGGGGTGCTCGGTGCGCAGGAACTCCAGCAGTTGCCGTCTCGGCTCGCTCTTGGCCGTGATGCGGTAGTGGATGTTGGGCCGGTCGAACCCGGCCACGAAGTGTCTGGCCTGGTCGAGACCCAGCCGGGAGGAGATCTCGGCGTGCGTGGCCGGGGTGGCCGTGGCGGTCAGCGCGATGCGCGGCACCTCCGGCCAGCGCTCGTGCAGCCCGGACAGCGCGAGGTAGTCGGGCCGGAAGTCGTGGCCCCACTGCGACACGCAGTGCGCCTCGTCGATCGCGAACAGCGAGATGTCGCCCCTGGCGAGCAGGCGCAGGGTGGAGTCGACCCGCAGCCGCTCGGGCGCGAGATAGAGCAGGTCGAGCTCGCCGCCCAGGAACGCGGCCTCGACCGCCTGCCGTTCGTCGAAGCCCTGCGTCGAGTTGAGGAACCCCGCGCGCACGCCGAGCGCTCTCAGCGCGTCGACCTGGTCCTGCATGAGCGCGATCAGCGGCGAGATCACCACGCCGACGCCGGGCCGCACGAGCGCCGGGATCTGGTAGCACAGCGACTTGCCGCCACCGGTCGGCATGAGGACCAGCGCGTCGCCGCCCTGCACGACGTGCTCGATGATGTCCTGCTGGCCTTCGCGGAACGAGTCGTAGCCGAACACCCGGTGCAGGACCTCGATGGGGGTATCCATGCGGCTACCTTACGTGATCGGGGATGATCGCCCGCACGGATTCGCCGAAGGCGATGCCGAAATCCCCGTGCCCTGGCCCGGTGTGGGGCCATCGGCCTGGATTGTTCCCCCAAGTCGGCCGCGTAGCGTGGGGATCATGAGCTTGTCGTACGTGGTGACCGGCGGAGGGCGCGGGATCGGCAGGGCCGTCGTGGAGCGGCTGCTCGCCAGGCGCGAACGCGGCGAGACGGTGAGCGTGGTGGCCGTGGAGCGCGACGCCGCCGCTCTCTCCTGGACGGGCGACGGGGTGGTCCCGGTCGTCGGCGACGCCTCCGACGAGGCCGTCGTCGAGCGGGCGGCCGACCTGGCCCAGGATTCGGGCACGCTCGCGGGCTGGGTCAACAACGCCGCCGTCTTCCATGACGCCTCCGTCCACACCCGCAGCCTGCCGTACTCCACCGCGAAGGCCGCCATCGAGGGCCTGACCAGGGCGCTGGCGGTCGAGTACGGCAAGCGCGGCATCCGGGTCAACGCCGTCGCGCCGGGGTCGGTGGCGACGGAGAGGTACGAGGAGTTCCTGGCCGCGCTGGGGCCCGGAGGGGGCGGCCGGGATCGAGGCGGAGATGGCGCGGCTGCACCCGCTCGGCAGGGTGGCGTCCCCCGCCGAGATCGCCGCCGCCGTGGCATACCTGCTGTCGGACGACGCCGCGTTCGTGAGCGGCGTGACGATGCCCGTGGACGGCGGCCGGTCGGTGCTCGGACTGGACCCGGAAGCGCGGGAATGAAAACCGTTGCCACCCGGTTGAGCGGGACATGAAGAAGAACCTGCACCCGTCGTACCGCCCCGTCGTCTTCCGCGACCCGAGCGCGGGGTTCGCCTTCCTCACCCGGTCCACCGTGACCAGCGCGAAGACCGTCGAGTGGGAGGACGGCCGCACGTACCCCGTCGTGGACGTGGACGTCTCCTCCGCGAGCCATCCCTTCTACACCGGCCGCGGGCGGATCGTGGACAGCGCCGGACGCGTCGAGCGTTTCAGGCAGCGGTACGGCAAGAACTGACCGAACAAACTTACGACCCAGTTCGGACATAAGCGGTCGCATGCCCCCATTACTTGTGGGTACAAAGCCTTCACCGGCGTGGGAGCATGGTGATCTCGATGGGTCTCACTGGAAAGGAACGCCGCATCCTCGCGGAGATCGAGCACGCCCTGGCCCTGGAAGACCCGGACCTGGCCAGGCGCGTCGCGGCGATCAACAGCATCGAAGCAGGCGGCGAAGGCTACATGCGGCCATACGGGGAACGAGCGCGCGGCTGGGTGAGACGCCACGTGTGGTTGATCGTGCTCTCGGTGCTGCTGGTGGTGGCACTCCTCACGCTGGCGGTGCTCGTCGCCTGACAGCCGTCCTCGTCGCCTGACGGCCGGGCTCAGCAGCCCCTCATGCCGGGCCGGAGCGGCGTGGGGCTCAGCGGCCCGACCGGCCGCGGCGCCGCCGCACCACCGCGAGGTCGATCGCCGCGATGATCGCCACCACGGCGCCGATCGCCGCCTCCCAGGCCCACACCTCGGCGCCCGTGCTCATCGCGCTGAACGCGAAGAACACGGCCGCCGTCACCCCCGCCACCAGCGCCACCGTCGACAGTGCCCGCCGGGCGCGCAGCGGGCTGCGCGCGGACGACGGCTCGGTCCCCGAGCGGTCACGCAGCCACATGTCTCCTCCCACATCCATACGAGCCACACCTCATACGAGCCACACCTCATACGAGGCGGTTCGCCCGCGAGGCGGTCCCCGGTCGTCAGGCCAGGCAGCGCAGCCTCTCGGCGAGCCGCGGGTCGACCCTGTGGCCGGCCGGGAGCCGCCCCACCGTCGCCTCGGCGAACTCCGGGTACGACAGCGTCGCGCTCACCCCGCCGGCGTACACCCAGATCGCATCCGCCGTCTGCTCGACCTGGACGTCGGCCCCCTGCTCGGCCAGGGCGAACCGCCCCACCTCGACCCGCCACAGCGTCCGTCCCTCGATCTCCTGGTCGGTGACCGGGGCGCCGACGTCGTCGGCGTGCGTCGCGTACTCCGAGTCGTAGTGGAACGTCTGCAGCCCCACCGGGTACGGCCCGGCCATGGTGTCGATCAGGTGGTCGGCGCCCAGCTCGCGCATGCGGCGGCGGGTGTCGCCGTTCTGCTCGCGCCACTCCTCGAGCACGGCACGCACGGGCATGGGCCGGCGCTGCCGTACGGACCACTCGTTGAAGTCGTGGAACCCGTTCACCCCCTCGCGGGCGAGGCGGGCCAGCAGGTCCTGGACGTTGCCGTCGAGGCAGGCGTGGTTGTAGAGCTCCTCGCCCGCCAGATGCGCGAGGACGTCACGCACCGACCAGCCTTCGCACCGCGACGGCCGGTCCCAGCCCTCGTCGTCGAGACCGGAGAAGAACCGGTCGAGTCTGGCCGCCTCGGCGTCGAAGATGTCGAACGGATCGAACTCTTTCAGCAGGTCGTCAGCCATATTTCGACGCTACCCCCAGGGCGCCGCCTCTCACGGCCGCCCACCGCGAGCCCGACGAAGGCGGGAGCCCGGTGAACGACGCGAGCCCGGCCCCCGTGGGGACCGGGCTCGCGCTCGGACGTGCTGCCCGGTCATGACGGCCGGGTCGTGCTCAGTTGTGCTCACCGGTCATGACGACCGGATCGCGCTCACCGGTCGTGACGACCGGTCGAGCTCAGTGACGCCAGGAGATCACGCGGACGTAGTCCGTGCGGCTCTCGGAGCCCTGGAGCTCGTCGTTGCCCTCGTAGACGGCCTTGAACGTCCCGCTCTTCCAGGCGCGGCTCTTGGTGGTGAACTTGCCGCCCCACTTGGTGGTGGCGGAGGCGACCCACTTCCAGCCGCTGGAGCCGTTGGCGCGGTAGTAGACGTTCACCTTCTCGCCGCGGACGCCCTCCCAGCCTTCGTCATCCACCTGGAGACGGCCGGAGAACCAGACCGACTTGCCCTTGCGGACCTTGTAGGGGTCGGCGCTGAAGCGGGAGATCCGCGTCTCGGCCTTGTCCTGCTGGATCTCGACGCTGAAGACGGCCTCGTCGGTCGCGACGACCTTGCCGTCCTTGAACGCCTGGGCGGTGGCGCGCCACTTGCCCGCGGGGTCGTCGGAGTTGAACGGGACGCTGAAGCGCCAGGACTCGACCTGCTTGGCCTCCTGAGCGCGCAGCGTGCGCACGCCCAGGGGGGTGACGCTCAGCTTGACGTTGTCCACGTCGCTGCTGGCGTCGACCTTGAAGAACGCCTCCGTCTCGCTGTCGCCCTTGACGACAACCGGGTTAGGCGAGATGTCCCTGATGTCGACGGTGGACGCCTTGGTCTTGGCCATGGCGGCGCCGCCACCCGACACGAGCATGGCCGCGCCCACGAGGGCGGAGACGATACCTACAGCGATCTTTCTCATGAGGGTGCTGATTCCTCTCCCCGTATCGCTGGAGCCGGCCCGGGAAGCCGGCTCGCTTTTACTACTTAGAGCCACCATATGGGGAAAAGGTTGTGCAAAGTTACGACAAAAATTCGATCACTCACGCTACCTGGGCAATCAGCCAGAAAATCCTGTGGAGATACACAGACCGGCTACAGTCTCGCCCATGACGGACGTCTACACCCTTGGCGAGGCGCTGGGAGTGGTCTCCAGCGGCCGGGTCCGCCACGAGTCCGAGGCCCGGCTCGACGTCTGCGGACCCGAGTTCACGCTGGCCATCGCCCTGGCCCGGCTCGGTCACCGGGCCTGCTTCCTCGGCAAGGTCGGGGGTGACGAGCTGGGGGCGAGAGTCCTCACGGTGCTGAGGGGCGAGGGCGTCGACGTCGGCGACGTACGGGTCAGCGAGGGCGCCCGTACCGGGATGCTCCTCAGGGAGTCGCGTGTGGGGCGGGAACCGCAGGTGGCCCACTACCGCGCCGGGTCGGCCGGCTCGGCCCTCTCGCCGGGCAACGTGCCGATCGACCGCATCGCGGCCGCCAAGATGCTGCACGTCACCGGCCTGACGGCGGGGCTCGGCCGGGGCGCGCTCGAAGCGGTCCGCGCCGCCGTGAGCGCCGCCCGCACCGCCGAGGTGGTCATCTCGTTCGCCGTCGACTACGTCCCGGAGCTGTGGCCCTCGGTACGCGAGGCGGAGGAGGTGCTGAGCGAGCTGGCCTGCGAGTCCCACCTGCTGTTCCTCGCCCAGGACGAGCTGGACCTCGTCAAGCCCGCGCTCACGCCGGAGCGGGAGGTGGTGGTGCACCGGGGCATGAAGGGCGCCAGCGTGCGCGCCCACCGGATGCGCTACGACGCGCCGGGGCTCCAGGTGCCGATCGTGGACACGGCCGGCTCGGGTGACGCGTTCGTGGCCGGGTACATCAGCGCGGCGCTGGACGGGCTGACGCCCCAGGAGCGGCTGCACCGCGGCACGGTGCTGTGCGCGGCGGCCGTGAGCAGCGCCAGCGACTGGCAGGGCCTCCCCACCCGCTCCGACCTCTAGACGAGTCGCTCTAGCCGCGACGGGGACGGCGGGTCAGGAGGCCGCCGATCCCCGCCGCCACGATCAGCGCCGAGCCGCCCAGCAGGAGGGCCCGCCCGTCCGGGCCGGCCTCGCCGCCGCCACCGGTTTCCGCCCCCGCCTTGGGGACGACGGACGAACGCTCGCGGGTGCTCTCCGTCTCGTCCTCCGAGGCATCAGAGGTGTCGGAGCTGTCGGCGGACGGCGTCTCGTCCTCCGAGGTGTCGTCGGACGGCGAGGAGTCGGGGTCGGGGTCCGTGCCCCCGGCGGCGACCGTCAGCGTGTACGCGGAGAGCTGTCCGGTACTGGTCGGCGTGCACTCGATCAGGGGCGTGTTCTCGGCCGTCCCGATGTTGATCGCCCCGGGCCGGACGGAGCCGGTGCCCGCGCTGCGAGCGGTGGCCTTCATCGCCACGCTGGTGGGCAGGGTGAGGGCCTGCCCGGGGGTGAGGGCGCCGAGGGAACCCGTCCCGGTGGCGGAGGTGAGCTGCGGTAACCCCGAGATCCCGGCGTGCGGGTAGAGGTTCAACCCCGCGGGCAGCCCGGTCGAGGGCGCCTTCAGCTCCGAGCCCGTCTCGTACGTGCCGCTCCACATGATGGAGAACTGCTCTCCCACGACGGCCGAGGTCGGCATCGTCAGCGTCACCCGGATGCGCACGGTCTGGGCCGGCACGGAGGCGCCGGTGCAGGTGTAGTCGACCACGTCCACGCTCGCCCGCGCCGCGGACGACGCCCCGAGCGGCGCGAAGCCCGCCAGCGTCAGCGCCGCCGCCGAGGCGGCGAGGCGGATCCGAGCCCTGGACGTAAGCACCGGCATGACGCTCCCATCGACCGCGGTTCGACTGGAGCTCCAGCATCCCAGTCGTTGATCACAGGCGGATTGAGATCGTGAGGGGAGCCGGATGGGCATGTAGACGCCGAGGGGGGAGCGGCGTGAAGGACGTCATCGAGATCATCGGCGAGGTCATGGACTTCGCCGGTGTGCTCGTCATCGCCGCCGGCATCCTGGTCGCGAGCGTGGCCTTCGGGTTGAGGTACGTCCGCACGCGCCGGGTGGCCGGTCTCTACGCGACGTTCCGGCAGGGGGTGGGCCGGGCGATCCTGCTCGGCCTGGAGCTGCTGGTGGCGGCCGACATCATCAGGACCGTGGCCGTCTCGCCCACGTTCGGGAGCGTGGGCGTGCTGGCCGTGATCGTGGCGGTCCGCACGTTCCTCAGCTTCTCGCTCCAGGTGGAGCTGGAGGGCCGGCTGCCGTGGCAGCGGCGGCCCGCCCCGGCACAGGAGCCGCCGGGCTGAACGACGTCAGGCCGACGCGCGCACCACCAGCTCCGTCGGCAGGATCACCGGATCGGCCGGGCCGCCCTCCGCCAGCCCGAGCAGCAGCCGCACCATCGCCGTCGCCTGCTCCACCACCGGATGGCGGACCGTCGTCAGTGGCGGCTCGGTGTACCGGGCGGCCTCGATGTCGTCGAACCCCACCACCGCCACGTCGTCCGGCACCCGGCGGCCCGCCTGCCGCAGCGACTGGAGCGCGCCCACCGCCATCAGGTCGTTGGCCACGAACACCGCGTCGAGGCCCGGGTCGTCGCCGAGAAGCTGGCGCATCGCCACCGCGCCCGACTCGCGCGTGAAGTCGCCGACCGCGACGATCGAGCGGCGGTCGGAGTCGCGCAGCACGTTGCGGTAGCCGGTCAGCCGGTCCTGGCCGCCGATCATGTCCTGCGGGCCGGCGATCGTGGCGATCCGCCGCCGTCCCGCGGCCACCAGGTGGCGCACCGCCAGCTCGGCCCCGCCCACGTTGTCGTTGTCGACGTACGGGATGTCGACGGGGACGGCGGGCCGGCCGTACGAGACGACCGGGACGCGCAGCCGGGACAGCGCGGCCGGGAGCGGGTCGGCCCCGTGCATGGAGATGAGCATGACCCCGTCGACGTGCCCGCCCGCGATGTAGCGCTCCACCCGCGCGTGACTGCTGGCCGAGGAGGCCAGCATGAGCACCACCTGCTTGTTGACGGTCTCCAGCTCGACGCTCGCCGAGCGGATCACCGTGGAGAACAGGGGATCCTCGGAGAACACCCGGGTCGGCGGCTCCGACACGACGAGCGCGACCGAGTCGGTGCGCTGCGTGACGAGGCTGCGCGCCGCCGGGTTGGGCACGTAGCCCAGCTCGTCGATGGCGCGCAGCACGGCGTCGCGGATCTGCGGCGCCACGGTCGTCTGCCCGTTGACGACCCGGGAGGCGGTGGCGCGGGAGACCCCGGCGCGGGCGGCGACCGCCTCCAGGGTCGGCCGCCTCACGTCAGCACCAGGGAGAGGGAGAACACGCAAGGAATCTACAGCCCGTTCCTGCCGATCACGTCCCTGAACCACAGCGCGCTGTCCTTAGGTGTACGGGCCTGGGTGGCGTAGTCGACGTGGACGATGCCGAACCGGCGCCGGTACCCTTCGGCCCACTCGAAGTTGTCCAGCAGCGACCACACGAGGTAGCCGCGCAGGTCGGCGCCCGCCTCGATGGCGCGGTGCGCCTCGCGCAGGTGTCCCTCCAGGTAGGAGACCCGGTCGGCGTCGTGGATCCGGCCGTCCACGACCACGTCCTCGAAGGCCGCGCCGTTCTCGGTGACCATGAGCGGGATGCCCGGGTAGTCGCGCGACAGCCGGAGGAGCAGCCGCGACAGCCCGTCCGGCACGATCGGCCAGCCCATGGCCGTGGGCGGGACGTCGACGCCGCGGAAGCCGACGTCCTCCGCGCCCGGCCAGGCGGCGTCGGCCGGTTCGCCGGGACCCGCCTCGACCACGCACGGGTTGTAGTAGTTCACGCCGATCCGGTCGATCGGCACGGCGATCAGCTCCAGGTCGCCGTCCTGGATGTGGCCGGTGCCGCCGTTGCGCCCCGCCGCCTCCAGCACCGCCTCCGGGTAGCGGCCGTGGACCACCGGGTCGAGGAACTGCCGGGTCAGCAGGGCGTGCACACGCTCCACGGCCGCGGCGTCCGCCTCGCCCGGCACCGCGGACGGGTCGCCGACCTGGGCGGGGGTGAGCACGGGGGCCGAGTTGACGACGAGCATGAGCTGCTCGGCGCCCAGCGCGCGCAGCCGGGCCGCCGCGAGGCCGTGGCCGAGCAGCAGGTGGTGCGCGGCGCGCATGGCCGCCGCCGGGTCGCGGCGGCCCGGCGCGTGGACGCCGTTGCCGTAGCCGAGGTACGCGGAGACCCACGGCTCGTTCAGCGTCGTCCAGTGGCGCACCCGGTCGCCCAGCCGGGCGTGCACGGCCTCGGCGTAGTCGGCCAGCCGGTGGGCGGTGTCGCGGGCGGCCCACCCGCCGCGATCCTCCAGCGCCTGGGGCAGGTCCCAGTGGTAGAGCGTGACGTACGGGGTGATGCCGGCGGCGAGCAGCTCGTCCACGAGCCGGTCGTAGAAGGCGAGGCCGCGGGGGTTGGCGGGGCCCGTGCCGTCCGGCTGGACGCGCGGCCAGGCCACGGAGAACCGGTAGGCGGCCAGTCCCAGTTCCCGCATGAGCGCGACGTCGCCGGTGTGGCGGTGGTAGTGGTCGCAGGCGACGTCGCCGGTGTCGCCGTCCGCGACGTTCCCGGGGGTGTGGGAGAAGACGTCCCAGATCGACTGGCCGCGCCCGTCCTCCTTGACCGCCCCCTCGATCTGGTAGGAGGCCGTGGCGGCCCCCCAGACGAAGCTTTCCGGAAACATCATCCTTTGACCGCTCCTTGCATGATTCCGCCGATGATCTGCCTGCCGAACAGGGCGAAGACGAGGACGAGGGGGAGGGTGCCGACCGCCGTGCCGGCCAGGCCCAGCACGTAATCGTTGACGTAACCGCTGGCCAGGGTCGACAGGGCCACCTGCACGGTCGGGTTGTCCGGGGTGAGGACGACCAGCGGCCAGAAGTAGTCGTTCCAGGCCGACATGAAGGTCAGCATGCCGAGCACCGCCGCCGCCGGCCGCGCGACCGGCAGCACGACGTGCCAGAACAGCCCCCACG
Organism: Nonomuraea sp. NPDC050691; assembly: GCF_040654455.1. Lineage (NCBI taxonomy): Bacteria > Bacillati > Actinomycetota > Actinomycetes > Streptosporangiales > Streptosporangiaceae > Nonomuraea > Nonomuraea sp. NPDC050691. Next base: position 3,200 of record NZ_JBFAIA010000038.1, on the reverse strand, counting down.
TCGTGCACCCGTCCACCCGGCCCGCCTCCAGCAGCTCGCCCGGCAGGGCGCGCGAGAGGAACTGGGTCATGAAGAACACCCCGAAGGCGTTGACCAGCGCGGGCACGACCAGCGCGTACATGGTGCCGGTCCACTCCAGCTTCACCATGAGCAGGTAGAGCGGGATGATGCCGAGCTGCGCCGGCACGGTCATGGTGGCGACCGTCACCAGCAGCAGCGCGTTGCGGCCCCGGAAGCGGAGCTTGGCGAACGCGAACCCGGCCAGCGTGGACAGGAACATCACCGCGACCGCGATGGAGCCGGCGACCAGCACCGAGTTGAGCAGCGCCAGGCCGAACGGCACGGTGTCGAAGACGCGCGTGACGTTGGCGAGGAGGTTGCCGCCCGGCAGCAGCGGCGGCGGCACCTGGGCCAGCGCCGAGTTGTGCCGGGAGGCCACGACCACGCTGTAGTAGAGCGGGAAGGCGGAGAAGAAGACCACCGCGACGAGGGTGAGGTGGCGCAGCCTCATGCCAGGCCGCCCCTCATCCGGCGGGTGAGCAGGTAGTTGACCCCCGCGACCAGCACCACGGCGACGAACATCAGCCAGGAGGCCGCCGCGGCGTAGCCGAAGTCGAACTTGGTGAAGCCCTGCTCGTAGACGAACAGCGCGAGCGTCTGGTACTGCCGGTCGGGCCCGCCGCTCGCGCCGACGCCGCCGGCGCCGCTGCTCGCGCTGAACAGCAGCGGCTCGGCGATGATCTGCATGGCGCCGATCGTGGAGACCACGACCACGAAGACGATCGTCGGCCGGATCATCGGGAGCGTGATCCTGCGGAGCTGGGTGAACCCGCTCGCGCCGTCAAGGGTGGCCGCCTCGTACAGCTCGCGCGGGACGGCCTGCATGGCCGCCAGGAAGATCAGCGCGTTGTACCCCGTCCAGCGCCACATGATCATCGTGGACAGGGCGACGTGGGAGGTGGCCGTGCCCGCCGCCCAGTCCACCGCGCCGGCGCCGAACCAGGACAGCACCCAGTTGATCAGCCCGAAGTCACGGCCGAAGAGCTGGCTGAAGATGACGACGACGGCCACCACGCTGGTGACGTTGGGCAGCAGCAGCGACACCCGGAACAGCGTCTGGAACCGCAGCGGCCGGTTGAGCAGGTGAGCCAGCCAGATCGCGAGGAGGAGCTGCGGCGCGGTGGACAGGACGCCGATGGACAGCGTGTTGACCACGGCGTTCCAGAAGTAGCCGTCGGCCAGCAGCGTGGCGTAGTTGGCGGCGCCCACGTACGCGTGCTCGTCCGACAGCAGCGTCCAGTCGTGCAGGCTCACCCAGGCGGTGTAGGCCAGCGGGAACAGCCCGAAGGCGCAGAAGAGCAGCAGGAACGGCGCGACGTAGGCGTACGGCGACACCCTCACGTCGAGGGTGTGCCGCACGCCCCGCCGGTGCCGCCGGGCCACGGCGAGGGGGAGGGAGCTCATCGGATCTTCTTGACGTCCTCGAGGACCTGCGCCCAGGCCTGGTCGGGGGTCTGCTTGCCCTGCTCGACCCGGCCCAGGCCGTCGCCGATGACGACGCGGACCTCGGCCTCCTTGGGCCCGAGGTGCTGCGGCTTGAGCGCCTTGGCGGCCTCCGAGTAGATCTTGCCGATGGGCGCGTCGCCGAAGAACGGCTTGGTGAAGCTCTGGATCGACGGGTCGTCGTACAGGGCCGGGATCGACGGGAACGTGCCCTCCTCCTTGAAGACCCTGGCCTGGTTCTCCTTGGAGGTGAGGAAGTCGATCAGCTCGGCCGCCTCCTTGGGGTGCTTGCTCTGCTTGGGGATCAGCAGGTGGGAGCCGCCGCTGTTGCCGGAGCCGCCGGGCACGGTCGCGATGTCCCACTTGCCGCTCGCGTCCTTGGCCTGCTCCTGGATGTAGCCGGTCATCCAGGCCGGGCAGATGATCGTGGCGAACGAGCCCTTGGCGAAGCCGGTGTTCCACGGCGGGGAGAAGGCGGCCAGCTTGGCGGTCAGCTTCTCGGACGTGAGCTGGTTGGACAGGTCCCACGCCTTCTTCACGTCCGGGTTGGAGCCCACGATGATCTGGTCCTGGTCGTCGTACAGGCCGGTCGGGGCCTGGTTGACCATGGCGCGGAGGATCTCGCCGGGGCTGTCGACGAACTTGGCGCCCGCCACGCCGGCCGCCGCGAACTTCCGGCCGGTCTCGATGTACTGCTCCCAGGTCGGCCAGAGCGCGGCGACCTCGGCCCGGTCGGTGGGCAGGCCGGCCTTGGCGAACAGGTCCTTGCGGTAGCACATGGCCAGGCCGCCCACGTCGGTGCCGAGGCCGAGGAGCTGGCCGCCCTGCTTGCTCAGGCCCTGCTGCCACTTCCAGTCGAGGTACTCGCCCTGCCGTTTGTCCAGGCCGTACTGCTTGAGGTCGTGGAACTTGGCGGGCTGGGCGGTGAAGGTGCTGATGTAGCCCACCTCGACGGCCTCGATGTCGTTCGCGCCGGCGTTGGTGGCCAGGCGCTTGACCAGGTTGTTGTGGTGGTCGTTGAACTGGGTGACGTTCTCGGTGATCTCGATGTCCGGGTGGGTCTTCTTGTACTCCTCGTAGAGCGGTTTGAAGCCGAAGTCGCCGAACAGGCCGACGGTGAGCTTGATCTTCTCTCCCGGCTTGGCGGCGGCGGTCCCGGCGGTGTCACCTCCGCCGCCGCAGGCGGTGGCCAGGGCCAGGAGAGAGGCGGTGAGGAGGGGGACGGTCAGGCGCTGGAGGCGAGGAGGCATGGGGAACCCTCCGGGGTCGTGGCGGGGGGAATGATCCGGCTGAGAGAGCGCTCTCTCGCAAGAGTCGCCAAGCTCACCCATAGCTGTCAATTGCTGGGAGGTAACGATCGAAGGGCGTGAGAGAGCGCGTTCACGGCCGGGACGTGGGGCGCGGACCTGGGAAAGCGTTTGCGAACGGGGAAGGCGTGCCGGGAGGGGTCAGGCGCGGCGGGTGGAGTCGCGGACGAGGAGCTCTATGGGGTGGACGCGCTCGGCGCCCGGCTGCGCGCGCCCGGCGAGCAGGTCGAACAGCAGCGCCGCGCACCGCACCCCGGCCTCGCGGGGCCGCAGGTCGATGGCGGTGATGGGCGGGTCGGCGAGCTGCATCGCCTGGCTGTCGACGCACGACGCCAGGAGCAGGTCGCGGCCGGGCACGCGGCCCTCCTCTCGCAGCAGCGGCCCGAGCCC